>JBCECD010000256.1:2133-2511 GCA_039206745.1 Bdellovibrio sp.
ACTGCCATGTAAACCAGAGGACCCAAATTCCAAAGCAAAATAACCAAGGGAATTGTCGCAAAGGTAGCCACCGTTCCGGGAGCTTTTGGAACCAATCCCACACCAAATAAAATCGCCAGCTGCTTCATGAAATTACGCATGGATAGGAGGTACGCTCTCCCCCCATTCCTGGCAACGGCAAATGATGGGCGTCATGGGTGTTGGTATGAAACATGAATAACAGCAAAAGAGGATTTGAACTTTCATCAGCTCAAGCACAGCAGATGGGGACATTATGAAATTTATAATATTTGCACTGTTGTCTAGTTTGTTACTAGGAGGATGTAACTACTTCCTTCCTCCACAAGACGAACGTCCTCTGAGTGTCTTGCCGAAAAC
>JBCECD010000257.1:0-2469 GCA_039206745.1 Bdellovibrio sp.
TCTATCAACCTGTCGTCAATCTTAAAAACAAAACCATCACAGGCTGCGAAGCTCTCCTGCGCTGGAACAGTCCGCAATTGGGCCTGATTTCGCCAAATCTTTTTATTGATGTGATTGAGAGTTCTTCGATGGTCATTCCCATCGGCCATTGGATTATCAATCAAGCTTTAAAAGATCTGCGCACCATTCAAGATCAACTGAGACTCAATAAAAAGAATGGCCAAGCTCAAGACTTCATGATGAGCATTAACATTTCAGGTCGCCAGTTCACCCACTCCGACTTCGTCAACAATCTCGAAGATCTGCGTGAAAAACATGATATCCAAACTCATAATATCAAACTCGAAATGACGGAAAGAATCATGATGAACGGAGCCATCGCTATCGAAGCTCTCAATCAATGTCGCAATCAGGGCTATGCCATTTCGATTGATGACTTCGGAACGGGCTTCTCGAGCCTGCAATACCTCACGCAAATGCCCATCAGCTTTTTAAAAATTGATCGCTCGTTTGTGACGAAAATTCTCAGTGATCCAAAGTCGAAAGCCGTCGTCAGCTCGATCATTCACTTGGCCCATGCCATGGATATTGAGATCATTGCCGAAGGAATCGAAAACAACGAAGAGTCTCTCGTCCTGGAGACCTTGGGAGCTCGCTATGGCCAGGGATATCTGTTCTCCAAACCGGTTGATATCGGGCGCTTTTTAAAATTGATTTAACGAGGCCCTTGCGGCCTCGTTTTTGCTAAACCTCAACGCAATCGAACTCACTCAAAATATCCCCTCGGATATCGCATCAGAAGAGCGCCCGAGCGACGGAGGATCTAGTCATTATAGTGCACTCTCTCGTCATCTTATTGCACGGAGATTTTGCACTCTAAAAGAGTGATGGGCTTGAATCCGACAGGAGCCAAGACAGGCGAAGGCGCTGAGGGGAACGCAACAGTCCCATGAACAGCACCGCCAATTAAAGCCATGACCTTCTGCTCTTGGCCTTTCCCTGGTAAACTTTCTAAGTAAATATCACGGTTGTAGGTCTGTGGAGCGCCCACCAATCCCAACGGCAGGCGAATCAGAGCTTTGTCACCATTTTGATAAATCAGAATCTGCCGAGTGGTTTCAAAATCTCTTTCGTAATCATCCAATTTTATACGGACGATGGAAGAGTCTTTAAGCAGCTCCACGACGGCGCCATTTTTTCCTACGCAAGACAGGCTTCTTAAGGAGCTCTGTGCGGATTGAGCCCCCGCCACTAAAGAGAATAAAACTGTCGTCATCGCCACTGCTAATTTTAGATTATGTACCATTCTTCACCTCTCCCATTGAGGATCTCACTCCAAGCGATGTCATTTTCTCTTCTGACCACGACACACCACTCGGAGGGACAGCTTTATTATGAGCAAAACCTGTACCGACCTGAGCCCCCTCTTAATTGGATCTTGATGTTGATCTTTTCGACTTGAGCCCCTGGAGGGCGCTCAGGTGCGTTTAAAACGACTCATTTTGAGATATGTCGAGCCTCTCTACACAGCCTCAAGTTTCCCCTCTGTTCGTCGATAAGTCTTATGTCTTAAGACATATAACCAGCTTAAGAAACTAATCTAGGGGAGACTATGGCTGATAAAAAGTTTGAAAAACAAATTCCCAACAACGTGGTATCTTTAGAATTCGCTCGTTGCTGTGGTGAAGGCTGCAAAAAGAAAGCTGAAAAAGCAGGATTTTGCGCCGAGCATTTCGATTGGTTCAAAGCCGGGCTGATCACTAAAGAGGGTGCCAAAGCTTCCGATTTCGATAAAAAACACTATCACTACACCGCAAGAAAAGCGTCTTAAAGATTTTTGGGAATTTCAAATTCTAATGAAATCAGGCCGGATCTTAAAATCCGGCTTTTTTTTGAGATCTACTCAAAGAATACGACCCCAGAGCGCCATAAATATCACCAAACTAACAACGAAATATTTTAATCCTATAGAAAACGCTTCGCGCATCGACATGACTTCTCTTCGGGCTCCGTCTTTGGTAGCATGAGTCCAGTTCAAAAAGAGGAGTTCCCATGAAGAAAGCAGTCTTGATCACCGGAGCCAGCAGCGGCATTGGCGCAGCCACGGCCATCGAGTTTTCTCGACAGGGTTATTTTGTCTTTCTCATGGGTCGTAATAAAGAACGCCTGCAAGAGGTCGCCCTCCGTTGTCGCAGCGGAGCCAGTCTTCTGACCTGCGATATCACAGATGCCGACGCTACGGCAAAGCGTCTGCAAGAAATCCAAAACTCACGTCTTCATCAGCTGTCTGTTCTCGTGAATAATGCAGGCATTTATGAAACCCATAGCACGGAAAGCGGCGGCGACGATGTGTGGTTGCGACAGTTTGAAGTGAATCTCTTTGCCGCCGTTCGCATCACCCGTCAACTTTTTCCACTTTTTAAAGAACAAGGAGGCTGTAGTATTGTAAATGTCTCATCCACTCTGGTA
>JBCECD010000258.1:0-2447 GCA_039206745.1 Bdellovibrio sp.
GTGATGGACTGTATAAAACCACAAACTTTTCAAATAATTTATGTTGACGGCAGAACTCTTCAGACCAGTCAAAGTCGCCCTCAGAGCAGATTACAAATTTGTATTCTGTGCTCGGTGTGGAGAAAGAAATATTGGACATGAGGAATGAGTTTGCAGCACCGCTGTCAGGAGTTTTTACGTCGAGAATGATCTTCACGCGAGGATCTACAGGCTCAACACTTTTTGATCCGCTCGTCTCCAAAGAAACTTTGTAACCGCGATCACAAAGTTGAGTCATGAGCTCGTGAACCTCTTTTTGCAACAAAGGCTCACCACCTGTGACGCAAACATAAGATGCTTTGTAGGATTCAATTTTGTTTAGAATCATTTCTAAACTCTGTAATTCGCCTTCATGATAAGAATATTTTGTATCGCAGTAGGTGCAGCGAAGATTGCAGGCAGTCAGGCGCACAAACACTGTGGGAAGTCCTGTGTAAGTGGTCTCACCTTGAATACTGTAGAATATCTCATTTATCTTAAGCATAGCGCTGGCTCTTTGTCCTGCACGGCGGGTCTTAAGTCAAGGAAGCCTTTCGGCTGCTGACTAAGTCGGTGAAATTTCGTAAATTTTTTAAATGAATCAATTCCTAAAAAAGTTTCGTCAGGACGTCATCGCAATCAGTTTTTTGGGTATAGGGCTTTTTGTGGCCTTGGCCCTGGTAAGCTACAACCCCTTGGACCCGTCTTTAAATTCAATTGGGCATGGACTGAAGGCCGCTAACTACTGCGGTATTGTCGGCAGCTTCTTGGCTGATTTGCTTTATCAATCTCTGGGGTTGGCAGCATGGGTGATTGTTCTGAGCTGCGCACGCATGTCCTACGCAGCCTTTAAAGGAGAGTCCCTCAATTTACGCAACATCCGCTTTGTGTGGGTTTTGCTTTTGATTGTCAATGTCTCCGCTTTGTTATCGCTCTATCTGCCGACTACAAAAATTTTTCAAGGGCAGATCTTTTTAGGTGGTCTCCTGGGCTTATCAGTATCGCAGGCTTTGATGAGTGCTTTTAACTCTATTGGTGTGCAGGTGATATTGTTGTCGCTAACAGCGGTGCTGATAGTTTTCTATTTTGAGAAATCACTGCAGGAGCTCAGCGAAGGGCCGCGCAATATGTGGATGATGATGGGCAAGAAGAAATTCTTCTCGCGTCTGTTGGCTTTCTTTGGTGGCTTTTTTGAATTAAAAAAAGCCACGGCTTCGTCTAAGAAAAATAAAAAGTCCGAAACCCCTTCACTCTTCCCTCTTTCCGATAAAAAGTTTGTTGAAAAAGAGGAGCTCTCTAAAGCTGTGCAAACGAGTTTTGCCATGGAGGAAGAGGACATTGAAGACGAAGAGGAGCTTGAAGAGGAAGAAACTCCTGCGCTGAAAATGGCGCAAAAGCGCAAGGTGGTGATGAAGGCAAAACCTCCACGCCGCATTGAGAATTGGGATATGCCCAAGCTGGCGCTTTTGGAAGATCCACCGGCGTCGCGTATTAAAATCGATAAAGCTGAAATTCAGCGCAAGGCCGATTCGTTGATGGAGAAGTTGAAAAACTTTTCTATTGAGGGACAGATCGTCGATGCAAAGCCGGGTCCTCTGGTCACGATGTATGAGTTCAAACCCAATGCCGATGTGAAGATCAGTAAAATCTCGGAGCTGGAAGATGATCTGTCTTTGGCCCTCTCTTCTGAGTCTGTGCGCGTGGTCGGCCATATCCCCGGCACCGATGTTGTGGGTATTGAAACAGCGAATTTAAAAAGGGAAACCGTTTATTACAAAGACTTGATTGCTGAAGACACTTTTTGGAATGAGGACTTGGCTCTGCCGATGGCGGTGGGTCGGGCTGTGGATGGAGAACCCAAGGTGGTGGATCTGCGAAAGATGCCACATCTTTTGATCGCCGGAACGACGGGTTCAGGAAAGTCTGTTTTTGTCGGCTCGATCATCACAGGGCTGTTGTTCAGGCATTCGCCTAAAACCTTACGCTTGGTTTTGATTGACCCCAAGATGGTGGATTTGGCTCCCTTTGCTTCGGTTCCTCATCTGGTTCTTCCCCATGTCACAGAGCCTAAGAAAGCGGCGACGGCTTTAAAGTGGGCTGTGCGAGAAATGGAAAAGCGTTATAAATCGTTATCGAAATTTGGCGTGGGAAAAATCGAAGCCTTTAATGAAAAGACCGGCAATTTAAATAAAACCGAAGTGGAAGAACACGAGCGGATCAATGTGGAGTTGGAAGAGGGCAAAGCCAAACTGGATCAGTATTATTTCCAACCACTTCCCTACATCGTGATTGTGGTGGATGAGTTGGCGGATCTGATGATTGTTGAAAAACAAAATATAGAAGAGCCGATTCAGCGCTTGACGCAAAAAGCGCGCGCCTGCGGCATTCACTTGATCTTGGCAACGCAGTCTCCTCGTAAGGATGTTGTG
>JBCECD010000259.1:0-2438 GCA_039206745.1 Bdellovibrio sp.
GGTCTTAGCCGAGCGCAAAGCTAAAGGTACAGGGAGAGTTTTTGTCTTCTCCACCAGCTCTCGCGCTTTATTAAGAGCCATGTAAGAGGCATTGGACTTCGGACAGGAGGCTAAATAAGTCGTAACCTGGGCCAGAGTGATAGCCCCCTCTGGAAAACCAATCGCCTCCACGGCCTGCAAGCCGGCTACTGCCACAGAAAGAGCCCGCGGGTCCGCATTCCCAATATCCTCCGAAGCCAAAACAATCAGACGTCGACAGATAAATATAGGATCTTCACCGCCCTCAATCATCCGTGCCAAATAATAAACGGCCGCATCCGGATCACTGCCTCTCACACTTTTGATAAAGGCCGAGATCAAATCATAGTGCATCTCAGAACTCTTATCGTATCCAAGAGGACTCTGTTGCAAAAGCTCTCTCATCTCCGCAACATCCATCGCTGCGGATTCCCCTTGAGAGAAGTTATAGAGAATTTCCAAACTATTAATAAGACGACGAGCATCTCCGTCAGAATACTCTATTAAATTGTGAATCGCGGCTTCCGTCAAAATCTGCACCAAAGGTCGCTGATAATGAGCCTCGGCGCGCAGAATGATCTTCTGTAAATCATTTTCAGACAGGCGTTCGAAAACCACCACCCGGCAACGACTGAGAAGAGCTCGATTCAACTCATAACTGGGATTTTCCGTGGTCGCTCCGACCAGAACGAGATCTCCCTTTTCCACAAAAGGCAGAAGGACATCTTGCTGGGCTTTATTAAAGCGATGAATCTCGTCGACAAAGAGCACCGTTTTTTGCTGGAACTGCAGACGGCGGTCTCGCCCCTGCTCCCCGACCTCGCGTAGAATCTTGGCACCGCTGTCGACGGCATTCAAATTCACAAAGTGAGCTTTGAAATGCTGAGACAGCGCCAAAGCAAATGTAGTCTTCCCTGTTCCTGGAGGACCCCAAATAATCAGACTGGGCAGATAACCTTTGCGCAACATCTGCCCCAGTTTCGACTGCGGCCCCAGGGTTTTATCCTGACCGATAATCTCATCTAAATTTTTAGGCCGTAAGATTTCAGAAAGAGGAGAGGAACTGACGGCAGCCGGGGAAGAAGAAAATAAATCCATGGCATGGTCATAAACCATGTCATGCGGGGACTCAAAGTGTTTTTAAACAGGCACTGACTTAATTCAAATTGTTAGTAATAGTGATCGGCACTGAGATTTTCACTCCCGTGGAGTTAGAGCTGTTGTTTGGATCAACCTCAGCTCCCACCAGCTCCACAGTCCCACTAGCCATGTAAATCAAATCAGTAGAAGCGACACCACCACAGCGGAGAGGGCAATCTGTCGTAAATGAAGCCGTCCCACTCGGAATTATTGCCTGATAAAGAGAAGAAGAGGAAAAGGAGCCCAATGCTCTTAGCTTTTCCGCAGCAAACATACAATCTACAGACTCTTTTAAAGAACCAAAGGCTGGCACTTTCACTCTTATATAACTTATAATTAAGTTTTTACTCGTTTCTTTGCGAGAAATCGTTAGAGTTGGAATTTCAAAGGAATCTGCGGAGATGTCCGTCGTGATCGTACCGTCATCCGCCGGAGTTTGCATCGCATAGCAACTCGCCAGCGCAATCGGCAGCACTTTAACCTCAGAAGTCGAAGCAGAAAGCTCAACATTCGTCTCATCCTGCGCACAAGAAAGCATTTGAGTCGCAGCTATTAAAATCAACGTCCATCTCAACATTGCAACCATGTCTCACTCCCTAATACCTAACCTAACCTAACCTAACCTAACCTAACCTAACCTAACCTAACCTAACCTAATCTAATCTAATCTAATCATCCAATAACCTGAGGTCGATTACAAGTCTTGAGTCGCAGGTGAACTTTCCGATGATGCCTGACCAATAATTCTTGGGGTTAAGAAAATCAAAAGTTCAGACTTTGATTTATTAATATTTTTCGTTTTGAAAAGATATCCCAAAATTGGAATGTCTCTCAGCCCCGGTGTCCCGGTCTCCCCATCTGTCGCATCACTTTGGTAGACCCCTCCAATCACCGAAGTCTGACCATTCTTCACCAGAACTCGTGTATTCGCCTCTCGGCTGTTGACAGAGAAGGCTCCGGTTCCGGCGCCACTCACATCAGCTCCCTGGAACTGTCGATTGACCAGAACCTTCATTATAACAGATCCATCCGCCGTAACCTGTGGAGTGACTTCCAATTTCATAGTCAAAGGCTTAAATTGGAACGATTCCTGAGTAGCCGTTCCATTCTGAGTCACCTGTCTCACCGCCACTTCCGTGGTCTGGTTGATGTTCGCGGTCTCATTTGACATTGTCATAATACGCGGCGAAGAGATGATTTTAATCTGTTCCTCCGTCTCCGCTAACGCCAATGCCGCCTGCAATGTACCAAAGAAATCCAAAGTCCCGACACTCAAATTC
>JBCECD010000260.1:0-2436 GCA_039206745.1 Bdellovibrio sp.
CCATTACCTCGGGAAAATTCAAAGACTCGGGTGCAGAGTATCGCTCTATGCGTGAGGATGAACGCGCTCTTTTCCAAAGCATGATTGATGAGGTCTATGCGCAATTCAAGGGAACTGTTGCGACAGAGAGAAAATTAAAGGAAGAAGTCGTCGCGGAATATGCGGATGGCCGTGTGTTCACAGGAGCTGCAGCGGTGAAGCTGGGTTTTGCGGATCAAGAAGGTTATTATGACGATGCTGTGAAGTTGACGGCGGAAATCGCAAAACTGGGGACTGACTTTGAAGTTTTTGAGGTTCCTAAAAAGCGTGTCAGTATTTTTGATCTCGGTGGTGAAGATCGTGAAGACAGCGTGAACAGTTTGACTGAATATGCGGATCTTTTGAAAGGTCAGGCTGTTGGTTCCGGCATGGAAGCGGCGGTAAAATACATTCTGAAAAGCAAGTACATGAATCAACCCCTTTTCCTGATGCCAGGTTATTGGGAGTGATGATGAAAGCAATGGTGCGGATTGTTTTTTTGATGGCGGCTCTTATTTTGTCAGAGGTTGCTCATGCAGATCCTCATGATCCGCGCCAGCCCTCTCCGTGGTCTGATATTGTTTGGAAGGGCTATTATTATTTAACCTCTGATTTGGTTCCTGCTGACGATCTGGCTTTTCCCGCAGGGGAAAAATTTGAGTGGATCTCCGCATTGGGTGGTGGTGGTTATGCACCGGTGAATATCTTCACCCTTCGGCCTGTGCACTGTGAGACCCCCGAGAGAGAAACCGAGATGGTCCTTCTCAATCCTGAAGGCGGGCAGGGCACGGAAGTGGTCGTTGAAATGCAAAAGAATTGCACCTTGGTCTTTTACGTTGAAAGTCATCTGATGGGAACGGCGAGTTTCTTCACAGAGAGCACGGAGTAAGAGGTGTCTGCTCAAAATCGACGTCAGAAAGCTCCGAAGAAGACGAAGACCTCTGTAAAGAGGAAAACCCCTGTAAAAAGAGCTTCTTCACAAAGGACAAAAAAACTCAAAGAAGCCTCTGGGCAGATTCGCCTAGGCCAGGAGGTCTGGCCGATGGAGCGCGATGTTCTCTTTCGTCCTGATCGCTATAAGTATGTTCGTAAGCTGATCAAGCCAGAGGGCTGCGTCTTCTGCAAGGCTTCAAAAAGTGAAGTGAGTTTTGAAACCTTGTGTGTTTATAAGTCGAAGCATTCGATGGTGCTGCTTAATAAATTCCCCTATACCCGCGGGCATCTTTTGGTTTTGCCACAACGTCATTGTGGAGATCTCTTGAAGCTCTCTGCGGAAGAGTTTTATGATTTACAGGATACGGTCCGTTTGGCGATGGGGGCCTTGAATGATTTATACCAGCCTGGCGGAATGAATTTAGGAATGAACCATGGTGCCGTGGCCGGAGCCGGAATTCCTGACCATCTTCATTATCATCTTATTCCCCGATGGACCGGTGATTTGAACTTTTTCCCCTTGATTGCTGAGACCAAAGTCTTGGTTGAAAGTCTGGAGCAGACCTACGAGAAGGTTTGGAGTATTTTAAGAAAATATGAATAGAGGCGTAAGTTTTCAAACAGCGCCACTGACTCCTGCGGTGAAGTGGTTGCTGATTATCAATGTGGCGGTTTGGTTCTTGTTCCAAGTGATTCTGGAAGGATTCCTGCGAGTTCCCTTTACGGGAATATTTGGACTCTTTCCGGGCCGCGTGCTCTTTGACTTCCAGGTTTGGCAACCGGTCACTTATATGTTCCTGCACTCCATGCAGGTCACACATATTTTATTCAACATGCTGATGCTGTGGTTCTTCGGTGCGGAGCTGGAGCAGAGATGGGGCACCAAATTCTTCCTGATCTACTATATGACGTCAGGAATCGGGGCGGCGGTTCTGTATTGTTTGGGAGTTTGGGGTTATGCCTTGGTGACGGGCTCACAAACGGGATTGATTGTTCCTGTGGTCGGGGCTTCCGGGGCGATTTTTGGTTTGCTTCTGGCTCAGGGAATTATCTTCGGGGAGCGGATCGTCTACTTCTTTATGCTCTTTCCGATGAAAACTCGGTATTTTGTGGCTTTGATGGGCTTGGTGCAAATTGCCTCTATGATGACTTCAAGCGTTGGTGGCGGTGAAGTGGCTTATTTAGCCCATTTGGGTGGCTTGGTGTCTGGTTTTATCTGTCTTCAGGTCAAAGCCTGGCTGGATCGCAACCGTTGGAAGCGTAAGAACAACAAAGCCAAGGGACGCAATTTGCGCCTGGTTGTGGACAACGAAAAGGATGAAAAGCCTCCAAAATACTGGAACTAATGCACTGGGGTTGCCTCCGCAGACATTAAAGGTTATAAGATCTGCCGATCGATCGAAAGGAAAGATATGTCTTTAGCTCAAGCCAATAAGAATTTGAAATTCGACAAGAGATTGACTGAAAGAAATGTAAGTGTAGGAG
>JBCECD010000261.1:0-2433 GCA_039206745.1 Bdellovibrio sp.
CCACAATGGTTTCCAAGATTTCTGAAATACCGATTTTTTCCTTCGCCGAAGCATGAATGATGTCAGAGCAATCCAAACCCACCGTGTCTTCGATTTGCTTCGCCACACCTTCTGGATCTGCAGAGGGCAGGTCAATTTTATTCAAAACAGGAATGATCTCGAGATTATTTTCCAAAGCCAAATACACATTGGCTAAAGTCTGCGCCTCCACACCCTGAGCCGCATCCACCACCAGGATCGCCCCTTCACAGGCCGCCAGAGAGCGAGACACTTCATAGGAGAAATCCACATGCCCCGGCGTATCGATAAGATTGATTTGATAGGTGTTGCCATCTTGAGATTTAAAATCCAAGCACACTGTTTGGGCTTTGATCGTAATGCCACGCTCACGCTCCAACTCCATATTATCCAGGAATTGTTCCTTTTTCTCGCGATCAGAAAGAGCGCCCGTGGCAGACAAAAGACCATCAGCCAACGTCGATTTTCCGTGGTCAATGTGGGCAATGATTGAAAAGTTTCTTATAAATTTGGGATCCATACACTCTCACTCGGCACGCTATCAAAACTCCAAGAGAAGGCCTGAGCCCTCTCTTGGAGTTTGCTTTAAATAAGAAGCTTTTATTTTTATCAGAATCAGGAGATTAAGCCAAAGACTTTACTGCGTCTTTCAGTTGATCCACCTTGTTGAGTTTTTCCCAGGTGAAAGTCTCTTCGCTACGACCAAAGTGACCATACGCCGCTGTAGGACTGTAGATCGGGCGCAAAAGATCCAATTCCTTCGTAATGCGAGCAGGGCGCAAATCAAAGACCTTGCGAACCGCTTTTTCGAGGATTTCCGCCCCGACTTTGCTTGTTCCGTACTCATTAACGGTGATGCTCACTGGCTCCGCCACGCCAATAGCGTAAGCCACTTGCACCAAACAACGCTCCGCCAAACCAGCTCCAACGATGTTTTTTGCGATATGACGAGCCGCATAAGCAGCAGAGCGATCCACTTTAGAAGGGTCTTTTCCAGAGAAAGCACCGCCACCATGGGCACCGTGCCCACCATAGGTGTCCACGATAATTTTACGACCTGTCAAACCCGCATCCCCCATAGGACCACCGGTCACAAAACGTCCCGTCGGATTGATGAAGAATTTCGTTTTAGCATCCAGCCACTGTGCCGGAATAGATTTTTTGATCAACTCTTCGGTAATGAACTCTTTTAAAGCGCTATTAGAAACACTCTCTGCATGTTGAGTCGAAATCACCACAGCGTCGATGCGTTTGGCAATACCGTTTTCATATTGAACAGTCACTTGAGATTTAGCATCAGGACGCAACCAATCCACTTTGTTCGCCTTACGCAAACTCGCCAAATCCTTCACCAACTTGTGTGACATAGCGATACTCAACGGCATCAGCTCCGGAGTTTCATTCACAGCATATCCGAACATCAAACCTTGGTCCCCCGCACCTTGATCGTCAGACAAAGTCTCTTTCACACCGACAGCGATATCAGGGGATTGCTGCCCCACTGCCACCATCACACCGCAACTCTTGTAATCAAAACCTTTTTCTGAACTGTCGTAGCCAATACGCTTCACCACATCACGAGCCACTTCAGAGAAATTCACTTTCGCCGAGGTAGAAATCTCTCCGGCTACCACAACCAAGCCTGTCGTCAACAAGGTCTCACAAGCCACGCGCCCCTTGGGATCTTGAGCTAAAATAGCATCCAAGATACCATCAGAGATTTGATCTGCCATTTTATCGGGATGCCCCTCAGAAACAGACTCACTTGTAAAAAGATAGTTTTTCACAGTTTCAATTCCTCATATATCAAAAGGTTTTAAGCGAAACGCCAACCTATCAAGAAGACGCGTAGAGGGTCAAGGCCACAATGAAAAAGGGCGATCTTAAATCGCCCTTGAATAAAAACCCCAGTTTTTAATGCGTGCCCTTTAAGCCGCCTTACGCCAACGCGCTGGCGTCTCTGGATTCTTATGATCTTTGTATTGCTTATTGATCTTTAAGAACTGCTTTTCTAATTTTTCAGCCGCAGAGTCCACAGCCGCATAAGCATCTGCACCGAAGGCTGTCGCCTTGAAATATTTCTCTCGTGTGTTCACAGATATCTCGACGCAGAACTCATTTTTCTGTTTAGAGAAATACACGTTGCCATATCCGTCTTTAAGCAGGAAGCGCCCAATCTCCGACATACGATCTTCCGTATGAACAACGAGGGCATCTGAATGATCGAGGTGCTTAAAGGTATAGTTGAGTTTCATCTTTTCTCTCCTTTGGCCCCTTTCAAGGCCTTTTTTGTGGTATCCGCTCGAGCCATTTCACTCCCAAGCAGCTTAAGACTCTTATCGGCCAGACCCGACCAAAGATGAGCCTTATTTTGAGACTCCCCAGGGATTTCTTCCGGTTAATCCGCTCCAAAAA
>JBCECD010000262.1:0-2420 GCA_039206745.1 Bdellovibrio sp.
TGCCCAGATAAGAGCTGCGTTTATAGAGAGAAGCCAGAAGGGGCAACGCAGTGACTTGATTTAAATAAAGTCCTTCCAGGCTGCCGCGATTCAAGCCTGTATCCCAAGAGGCCATCAAGGCATAGGTGTGTTTTTTCAGAGGGTCAAAGCCTGAGGTCTGAGCCTGTAAAACCACGCCCGTTTCGCTCGAAGATCCGGAAATAAAAGGAAACCAATATTGAGGCAGCAGATATCCTGCGGCGGAGTAATCTTCGGTCTTGGCCTGCTGTAAGATTGTGGCCACTTCTTGGCGTCGAGTTTCGAGTGCGGTCTCTGACAGAGCGGACTTTTGATAGCGATCTGCCATCATCGGAGAGATCTGTGGCAGCGTCGCGGGAGTTTTGCGCCATTCTTTTTCTGTTATGGCGGCCACCTTCAGTCCTTGCGAAGTCATGTGTGTGGCAAAGATTTCATTTTGAACGGGGTCGAGATCCGCTGTGAAGAAAGCACTGAGAGTGTGTGAAACTGGGTGAACATTTTGCAGGTTGTGATCCGTGAGATAGAGATTGAGGACGCCGCTTTGACCCGAAGTGAATAAAAGTCCCTCGGAGGTTTTGCAGGCAAAGCGAACCACATCATGCTCAGGTAAAAGGCGCTCTGTCTGCTGGGTCAGTAAATTGTAGCGGAAGAGATGCTCTTGACCATCTGTCTTGCGCCAAGAAAAGAGCAAAGTGTGCTCATCCCAGAACAGAGGATAAGAAATTCTCTCTTGGAGAGCCGGGGACACCAAGAGAGTTTCTTTCCATGCGGAGTTTTCCGGATTTAAGAGAGCCAGATGTGTGCGCCCGCCTTCGAGTTTTACGAAGACAAGACTCTTGCCATCCGGAGAAACGGAGGGCTCACGGCCTCTCAGTCCCACGGTTAAACGTGTGGTTTTCTTTTTTGCCAGGTCGTAGACATAGAGGTCAGAGAATCGCTCGATGCGATTGGTGGCGTCGATTTTATCATAGACCACTTTTTCTGAACTCGGAAACCAGCTGATTCTCTGGATGCTCCCTGTAGGAGGGCCATCCTGATAGTTCGGGGATTCAAAGGCTTCATTGAACTTCTCGATGGTGTTGGCGCTTTTCGAGTCGAGAAAGCTTTGTTCGTCGCTTTCGCGAGTGATGATTTTGACAGAGCGGAAGCGTCCATCGTCCTCAGTGATGACCGCCAGATGTTTGCCATTGGGAGAGATGGCGGGAGCGGTGACTGACTTGAATTGATTTTGCGGAATGACGATGGTGCTGAGGGGAGCCTCACGCAAAGTTTTAAGTTGGGCTTGGGCGCGCACGGTGGTCTCTTCGATCATACGACGGTATTGAAAGCTGTAGTCATGGCCCAGGTATTCGCGAGCTGGAGTTTCGATAAAGTAAGGGACGCGGTAACCGTGTCGCTCGTTGAGTTGGCCGGCGAGGCCAGCTTGTTTGTCAGCCATCATTTGGCTCCACATCAGGGAGCCAAACAGGTAGGGCCGCATTCCCTCCGGCCAGGTTGGAATTGATTCATTGGCTTGAGCGATGTCGTAACTGTCAAAAGTCTGGTCCTCCACCATGGCTCGGATGGTGGCATCTTGATAGAAAGAACGCAGGCGACCTTGATGTCCCAGGCGCGTTTCCATCTCGACGGCTAAGCCCTCTTTCCACCACTGGGGTAAGAGAATATTGGGAGCAATGATATTTCCAAAGATCAGCCGCAAAGGCTTCATGACTCCGTTGGCAGGTTCGAAATTCAGAATGTGAGTGTATTCATGGGCCAGCAGCTCAAAGGCCCAATCGCCGGTGTCAGCCAGGCTGTCTTCAGGCCCTGGTAAGACAGGGTAAGCCATGATGTGAGGGTAGGGGATGCGGGTGGCATAGCCGTTGGTGACATCGGTTTTGTCATTGATGATCACCACGGTTTTCCTAGGGAAAGAGTGGAAGTAAGATTTTAAGTCATAGTGGGCCTGCTCTAACTTCTCTGCGTAGAGATGAGCCAGGTCCTGCTGCTTGGCATTATAGATAATTTCAAAGTGCGCAGTATGAAGAGTCTTCCATTTGAAGTCGGGTCGAACTTCCAACTGAGCCGAAGAGAAGAGGGGGATGGAAAAAAAGCAAAAAACTGAAAGGGCGAGAGCTTTAAAATTATGCATAGACTTTTCTTAGCCGTATAGCAACACAACATCAATTACGAAATCTAAGGTTTGACAATGGGCCGCTATAAATTAAAGTTTTTATTTGTGTATGAAAATAATTGGAACACCATAGGAGGACATCATGGTTCGTCAATTGGCTCATAAATTAGTCTTCGGTCTTGTAGCTTGCGCAATGGTTGTTGGCTGTAAAGGAAAGCAAACTCAATCAGATCAATCTATTGATACTTTGCCTTCTGGTGCAGTGGACTCTTCTCCATTGAATTTTGAT
>JBCECD010000263.1:0-2410 GCA_039206745.1 Bdellovibrio sp.
CCCCAGATGCTATTTCCAGAATTAACTCCCGCACAAAAACGTAAAAACTTTCGTGAAGCTTTGAAGTCCGGCAAACTTCTGCAATTCCCCGGCTCCTGGTCGCCCCTTGTGAGCATGGAAATTGAGCGCCAAGGATTTGATGGCGTCTATATTTCAGGCTCGGTTCTTTCCAATGATTTAGGCTACCCTGATATCGGATTGACATCACTGACGGAAATCGGACTGCGCGGTCGCCAAATTTCTCGCACCACCAAACTTCCGACCATCATCGATATCGACACAGGATTTGGTGAACCGATGAGCGCCACTCGCACCGTCCAAGAGATGATTGAAATGGGACTGGCCGGTTGTCACATTGAAGATCAAATCAATCCGAAACGCTGTGGCCACCTGGATGGCAAAGGTCTGGTGACTCGTGACGAGGCCACTCGTAAGGTCACAGCGGCAGCCCGAGGAAAAAAACTGGATGAGAATTTCCTATTGATCGCACGCACCGACGCTCGCGCCGTCGAAGGCTTGGATAAAGCCATTGATCGCGCCAAGGCTTACATTGATGCCGGCGCTGATTGCATTTTCACAGAAGCTTTGGAAAACGAAAAAGAATTCGAAACCTTCCGCAAGGCCGTCTCTGTGCCCTTGTTGGCCAATATGACGGAGTTTGGCAAAGGCCGTCTTTACTCTTACCAAGAGCTTTCCAACCTGGGGTACAATATCGTGATTTATCCCGTGACGACTTTCCGTCTGGCGATGGGTGCGACGATCCAAGGTCTGAGCGAAATCAAATCCAAAGGAACACAAGAAGGTCTGCTGGATAAAATGCAGCATCGCAAAGATCTTTATGCTCTGACTCGTTATGATGAGTACAACTCCTTTGACACTTCCATTTTCAACTTCAAGGTCCGGGATTAATCCCAAGTTTTTTGAGACGCCATTTTATGAAAAAATTGACTGTTTTTCTTTCTGATAGTTTCAATCCCTATCTCAATCTGGCCACAGAGGAGTGGATCTTTCACAACCTTGATCCTTCTCAGCAGGTTTTGTTTTTATGGCGCAACGAAGAGACCGTTGTCATCGGACGCAATCAAAACCCGTGGTCCGAATGCAATCTGGCACAAATGAAAGAGGATAAAGTGCATCTCGCACGCCGAACCACGGGAGGCGGTGCCGTGTTTCATGATCTGGGCAATACCAACTTCACTTTCCTGTCTCCGCGTGAGTCCTATAAACGCGAGAACAACGTCGAAATCATTCTCAACGCCTTAAAAAAATTTGGCATTGAGGGCGAAGCCTCGGGGCGCAATGACCTGTTGATTCCTTTTTCAGATGGACCTCGTAAATTCAGTGGCAGCGCCTACCGCGAGAAAAAAGATCGGGCTTTTCATCATGGCACCTTGTTACTGCATGCGGATCTTTCCCGCCTCGGAAATTATCTGACTCCCAATCCTAAAAAACTTCTCGCCAAGGGCAAAGAGTCCGTCCGCTCGCGCGTGGCCAATCTCAATGAACTTGCCGAAGGCCTTCGTCATGAGCAGGTCGTGGAAACCATGATAAAGTCTTTTGAAAATTTTTATAATGCCTCTGCAGAAATTATTTCTCTCACCATGGATAGCTTGCAGCGGATACCGGAGCTGAATGCCCAATACGAATCGCTCAGTTCCTGGGAATGGCTCTATGGCACCACTCTCGAGTTCACTCACAAGATGGATGAATATCTGTCGTTGGGCTTTTTTGATCTGCACTTCCGAGTCGAAGAGGGGCTTATCAAAGATCTCAAAATTTTCACGGATTGCCTTTATCCACAACTGATTGAAGATTTGATGGAGCGCCTCCGGGGAAAGCCCTATCAGGTAGCCTCCCTGCGCCAGGCTTTTAAGGACTTGGAGTTGAGATATCCGGAGTTGACCATGGGGTTGGGAGAACTTGAAACCTGGCTCCGCCGTGAAGTAGAAGCCTAAAAAAATTGACACCCATCAAGAACCAGCTCAAGGCCAGAAGAGGAACTTCTGGCCTTTTTTTCTTCTTCGATCTTTCTTAATGATTGGGATTGGACGTCGTAGAAGTTGAGCTCGATGACGATTTTTTAGCTGCTGCCGAGGCTCCGGTTCTGTCTGTAGCCGAACGAGAGCTGTCGGAAGAGCGATCTGAAGACGAATAATCCGAGGAGGAAGAAGGCGAAGCTTCTTTTTTAACTCGAATGTTATTAGTGACTTCTTTCACTCCGTAGCAATGCTCACAGCAGTCTTCTGCCAAATGCTTCATACGTCGTTCAGGAACGCTGCCGCTCAAAGTGACTTCGCCCTCTTTCACCTCAACTTCGATATCAGCAGCGTCGATGGCAGAGTGACGAGTCAGCCTCTCGCACACGTCCTCTTTAACACGATCATCAGAGCGTGTGAAACTGCGAGGGCCG
>JBCECD010000264.1:0-2400 GCA_039206745.1 Bdellovibrio sp.
GCCATAGACTTCATCAGTGCTCACCTGTAGGTAGCGAAAATGTCCCTTCTTTTCAAACAGAGAAAGACTTTCCTTCAGAAGGTTTAAAGTTCCAAGAACATTGGTCTCGATGAAAATATTGGGACTCTCGATGGAGCGATCGACATGAGATTCCGCCGCGAAATTCACGACCCCGGAAAAGGCATGCTTTTGAAAGAGTTCATGCATCTTGTGAGCGTCGCGGATATCTATTTGATAAAATTGAAGATGAGGATGTGCATTTAATTCAGCCTGAATATTTTCCATGCGCCCGGCGTAAGTCAAAGCATCGACAATCACAAAGTTATAGCGCTGAGCCACTTCGGGACGACAGGCCACGGTTTTCACAAAGTTAGACCCGATAAAACCGGCGCAGCCAGTGAGCAGAACAGTTTCTTTGGTAGTCATGTCGATTCCTCAGAGATGATTTTTTCTAAATAAGAACGGTAAGAGCATTTAGGCAAGCTGGAGGTGATCTGTTCCAATCTTTGCAGGGAAATATACTTCATGCGATAGGCCACCTCTTCGAGGCAGGCGACCTTCATGCCTTGTCGCTCTTCGATGGCCCCAATAAAGGCGGCAGCATCCAAGAGTGAACGGGGAGTTCCCGTGTCCAGCCAGGCCACCCCTCGATACATCATTTCCACACCCAGTTTGTTTTCACGATGATAGGAGAGAATCAGCTCGACAATTTCCGTTTCGCCCCGAGGAGAGGGGCGAAGTGCTTTGGCTCGGGCCACAACACTGGAGTCAAATAAATACAAACCGGGAATTGCATATTGTGATCTCGGGTTCTCAGGCTTTTCCTCGATGGATTTTACTTTTTTGGTCGCTTTATCAAATTCGACGACTCCATAAGAGCGAGGGTCGGCTACGTAGTAAGCAAAAACACGAGCATCCAACTGTTCCAGATGCTTCTTTTGGTCTTCAATGGCATTGCGGAAAAAGGTCAGATCACCGTGGAATAAATTATCGCCTAAAATCAAACAGACATGATCATTGCCAATAAAATCCTCACCGAGGATGAAGGCCTCCGGAAGCCCGTTAGGCTTCTCCTGGATTTTGTAAGAAAGACGCACCCCAAATTGAGAGCCATCCCCCAGGATTTTCTGAAATAGAGGTTGATCTTCTGGTGTTGTGATCAAAAGAATATCTTGAATTCCCCCCAACATCAAAATGCTCAGAGGATAGTAAATCATGGGTTTGTCATAGACGGATTGCAATTGCTTGGTCATCACCCGGGTCATTGGATAGAGTCGAGAGCCGGCTCCTCCGGCAAGAATAATACCTTTCATGCGCGCCCCTTAAAGAATGTGTGAATAGCTGCAAGAACTTCTTCAGCCTCAGCCTGAGAAAGATCTGCAAACATCGGCAGTCGCAACAGACGATCTGATTGATCGGTGGTCACGGTCAGACTGCCGCTCACACGTCCATACTTCACTCCTGCGGGAGCTGAATGCAATGGAACATAATGAGTGGTGCTTTGAATGCCATGCTCTTTCAGAAACTGCCAGAGTTGGGCTCGTTCTTCCGATGTTTTGAGCAGAAGATAGTAGATATGAGCATTGGCTTTGCACGAGGCCGGAATCTGCATCCGAGTCAAGGCGCCGGCGGCTTCCAGATCCGCCAAGCCATTGTGGTATTGATGCCAGCGCTGCAGGCGACGATCTGTGATCGCACGTCCTTCTTCCAATTGTGAGAGAAGAAAAGCGGCAGCGAGCTCTGAGAGCAAATAAGAGGAACCTTTATCCTGCCAGGTGTACTTATCCACTTCGCCGCGGAAGAACTCCTGACGATTGGTTCCTTTGTCGCGTACAATCTCGGCTCGTTTCAAAAGCCTTGAATCATTGATGGTCAAAGCACCACCTTCACCGCAGACAATATTTTTGGTCTCATGAAAACTGAAAGCCGCCATATGCCCCCAGGTTCCCAAGGCTTTTCCTTGATATTGAGCAAAGATCCCTTGAGCGGCATCTTCAACAACCCAGAGCTTGTGTTGTTCAGCCAAAGCCATGATCTTATCCATTTCACAGCCGACGCCGGCATAGTGCACGGGCATGATCGCGCGAGTGCGAGGGGTGATGGCTTGCTCAATAGCGACGGGAGAAATATTCATGGTGTGAGGATCAATATCGACAAAGACCGGCGTGGCTCCATACAGCGCCACCACATTGGCTGTTGAGGTGAACGTGAAAGAGGGGAGGATCACTTCATCCCCAGGCCCCACCTCCGCTAAAACCATCGCCATTTCCAAAGCAGAAGTGCAGGAAGGTGTGATGATGGTCATTAAAGTCGGAAGATTTTTATTAAACCACTCTGCGCATTGTTTATTGAAAGAGCCTTCGCCGCTGAGCTTTTTATTGGCGATGGCCTGCAGAATGT
>JBCECD010000265.1:0-2399 GCA_039206745.1 Bdellovibrio sp.
TGGCTTTGCTCACACATGGCGAGGGCTATCACAACTTCCATCATAAATTCCAAATCGACTATCGCAATGGCATCCGCTGGTATCACTGGGATCCGACAAAGTGGACGATTCTCTCTATGAAATTTATGGGTTTGGCAAGCAAGCTTCGCCAGATTCCTCATGCTGAGATTTTAAAAGCTCGATTGCAAGCCGAAGCCGCGAAATTAAAAAGCCATGGCTTTGCTGAAGAGCATTTATTGGTGATGAAAGAAAAGATTCTCGAAGCACAAAAGCGAATGAAAAAATTGCGCGAAGACTACGAGCAATTCAAACACGATGCCGCTCGCAAAAGAGAAGAGTTGCGGGAAGCTTACGATCACAAACTGGCAGAGATCAAACGAGATATGGCGTTGGCTCAACTGGAATTCCAGATGGGCATGAAGCAGTGGCAACTGTGTCTGCGCTCTGTTTAATCACAAGCGCAGACCTTTGTTCCTTTATTTAAAACTCAGCGCGGGCACGAATCTACTTCGCTCGCAAAGAACCAATGAAATTGAGATGTATCGGGCTCATTACGCTCCTCGGAAGGGGAGCTTTGTTTTGCCAGCCATTCCTTATGACGAGCGCAATCCTCGCGTCTGAATTCTTCGTTAATTTGCAGCATATCCTGGAATGAGGGCAAGTAGCCGTTCTTCTCATAGAGTTCTTTTTCAACTTTATAAATATTCTGCTCAAGAACCTTGGCCACGGCTTCAAACTTCACATTCGTGGTGATGC
Source organism: Bdellovibrio sp. (assembly GCA_039206745.1). GTDB lineage: Bacteria > Bdellovibrionota > Bdellovibrionia > Bdellovibrionales > Bdellovibrionaceae > Bdellovibrio. Next base: position 757 of record JBCECD010000265.1, read on the forward strand.
TATCTATCGGCATATAAGTCGGCAGAGTGTCTTTAGCGATACCAAACTGACGCACTATCTTCGCGAAATAGGCTCTCATCACATGAGGGATGCGAGTCTTGAAGGTGTAATCTTCGTGAATCATCCAAGAATACACACTTTGCAAAACAGCATCCTGCATCCGCACCTGGCGCAAGAGAGGATAGAAACGATACTCCGCTATAAAATCAAAGCGTGGATCCACCTCGATATCATAGGGCGCAAACAGAGTGGTCTTGGTCACTCCCAAACTGCGCGGATAATCCGTGTCTTTGAATTTCCCGACAGAGCTGCGATATTTTGGCACGATGACTTTTCCACCTGAAGCCATGTCATAGGCATAGCGAATCACCTCGGAACAAAAGAGGGTCGAGTAATCGTCATCATCCATGCTGAAGTCATAGCGGATTCCTTTTTTCTTATTCAATGCGGTCTGAGCTTTATCATAAATCTTGCGAGCCGCGGACTTCGCCAAGCGGGTGTCTGGATGTCTGAACAAGGCCACGCGCGCATCTTCAGCCTCCAACCATTTCTCGAGAGGTGTGACAATCACGCCGTACTGAATAAGAGATTCGACGATATACTTTTTCCCCGTCTTGTCCTCCCCCACAATAGCCAGATGGGAAAAGTTCCCCTCTTCATCAGCGATCCGTGCAATCATCGCCGAAACATAGGATTTCCCACGCACCAACAGAACGTCTCCGCTTTGCAGAGTGAAACCACTGAACTTCTCATTTGTCCATGTCGAGGGCTTTTCCGGGCTCAGGATCGGTGTCTTGTGATAGCTGTAAACATCATGACGGTGCAACCACTCTAATAAATACTCTTCAGCAAAACGTGCATATTGAAAACCTTCTCGAACTTTAAGAATACAGTCCGGCTTCAACTCTCCCCTAGCATCAAACTCTTGCAACTTTTCGTGCAAAACCACGCGGATCTGGAAAATAGTATCCATAACTCGGGGACCTTGATCTTTAAGACGAGCTTCTTCTTGCGCTGTTTTGGGAATAAAGTAATCAGCGGGCAAATGAAAAAGATAGTTTGTAATTTGATTGAGAAACACAGGACACGTTTGAGGATTGAAAATTTGCGGATTTAGAAGGTCATTGAGAACCTTGCCACTGCCGGTGACCAACTCTTGGGTGCTGGCAACGTTACGGGAGCGAGTGCTCTGACAAGCTGATAATATAAACATCACTAGGACAGCCATCGAGCCTATCAGTATTCTCATTTTCATACTTTCCCCCTTTGTGCTTCTTCGGATTATTTCAACGCTTCATTAACTTTATTAAATATAATAAAGATGATCGGCACAAAGTCCATAACTCAAGAAAGACCTCATTTCATTAAAGCTTTCACATGGCGCACGCATCCTGCGTGCCGGAGGTCCCTCCGAGAGGAGATTTCTTCCTCCTCACGGTCTTTAGTATTGTTGATGTGATGGGAGGTTATCCTTTGTAAACTGGTCCCTTTAATTGTGGGTGGCCAACAACCAGAGCCATTGAAAAATGGCATGGTCCCAATAAGATTTTTTAAATAAGCCTAGCAGATTTGAAAAATTTGTATTCCGAAAAGCGGATAATTAAAACCACCCACAATTAAAGGGTCCACTTTTTACACAGCAC
>JBCECD010000266.1:0-2347 GCA_039206745.1 Bdellovibrio sp.
CTCCCACAGTGTGATTTTTTTCATCGACCACAATAATTTTATTAACCAGCGACTTCGCACCGAAATACTCCGTCACACCTCTCGAGAAAACCAGGTCATAGACGCGATCCACGGCTCCTGCCACTTCCAGTTCCGAAGCAAAATACGGAAGAGTCAAACCAACCTGTTTAGACAACGCAGCTTTTTTCTCTTGATAAGTTTGCGCTGAAGCTTGTGAAGCTCCCCACAACATCAGACCGAATACGGATAAAGACATCAACATAGCTCTCATAAAACAACTCCCATCATTTAGTGATTCGATCAGAACAACTTAATATTGGAAGGTCAAAAGATGAGAGCGATATTCACGCTGCGTTAACGAAAGAAGGCGCTGATTCCTCAGCACCTTCTCGTCTGTTTTTCATTTTCGTAATGCTCTGGAGTTCTCAGAGCGCGTAGCAAACCTGACTCCCACCGAAGCTCAGAGTGTTGGTTCGGTGCTCTAAGTTTTCATCAAGCCCGAAGTCCAATCGCGGATCATAGCGAGAGTTCCCTGTTTCGCATCGGCGAACTGCACTCCGTAGGATTGATTTTTCTCACACCATACAACTTTACCCTGAACCTCGATGATCTCATGACCATCAGGGCTCTGCACTCGCATGGTGACCAGACCGCCTTTTTCGAGAGCGGCATCAGCGTTGAATGACAATCCACCTTCAGAGATCGAATTCATGGATCCAATCAACTCGCGGCCTCCGATATTCACACGGATTTCAGAACTCATTTTGAAGCGATCATGACGGCGTTTCTCTTTAGGGTCCCGCACACGCAAAACTTGCCACAAGATCAAGGGTATCAAGAGTAAGCCCACCACCACACCTGCAGGAGAGCCAGCAGCACCACCTTGACCTGAACCCGGTCCTTGTTGAGTCACTGCTTTCACCAAACCACAGCCGGCAGCTCCGCCACCACTGTCAGACGCCAACGATCGATCCGCTAAGTAAGACGGCTTATAACTAGGTTGAGTTGACGCTGTTGCCACCATTTGCTGCGATGTTTGAATCAAGTACAATGCGTTGATACGACCACCTGTTGAAACACGCCCGGACAGATAGTTGTTTTGATCCACCGTTTGCAGAATCAACTGCTTCATCTGATAACCAGATAAAGACGGCGCCTCCCGGAAAGCCAAAGCCGCCATACCCGCAACAAAAGGCGCTGCCATACTGGTACCTGACATCCTCATCGTGGAATTACCTGGAACGGTACTCTCAATAGATTCTCCAGGACTTCCCACATGAACTGTCGAAGCTCCGTAGTTGGAAAAGCTCGAGAGTTCGTCATAGCGACTGGTTGAAGCAACCGAGACATTGCTGGGCACATCATAGTTGGCAGGATACATCGGATCCGCATCGTTGTTTGAAGAGTAATTTCCCGCCGCAGAAACCACCAAGGCGCGATGCTCATAAGCATAAGTGATCGCATCATGCAGAGCCCGGCTATAACTAGCTCCACCCCATGAATTGTTGATCACACGCGCTCCGTTGTTCACAGCGTAGTAAATGGCACGAATCGCATTCGAAGTGGAATCAGAACCATCACCGCCTAAGAACTTCAGAGGCATGACTAAAACCTTTGACTCTTGCAAAGGACGAGAAAAGATATTCTGGCCTGTGCCGACCACAATGCCCGCGACATGGGTTCCATGATCGTCATCGTCGACAAAATTATTGCTGTTATTGATGAAATTCCAACCATTGATGTCGTCGACATAACCATTTTGATCGTCATCCACACCGGCTGAACCTTTGGACTCCAGCTCGTTCACCCACAGAGCGCCCGACCCACCGGTGCCATCAGACTTATAAGGTTTGAAGACAGTGTGATTTTTATCCAAGCCCGTGTCGATCACAGCCACAATGATTTTGTTGCTGGACGTACTTAAGGGCGTCTCCAGGGCCCACGCATCCGAGACTCCTGTAGACGATGTCGACTGAGAATAAACTGTCGGATTACTGGAAGCTACACCCAAAGCAATCACGTCTTCATAAGACAGACGCTCCACGGGGCCATTCGGCTCTACTTCGCTCTTTTCGAGAACATAGTTGGGCTCAATATACTCAACATCGGGATCGTTTTTCAGAGCCTGAAAATGGATCTGTTCGTCCACGCCTTTCATCGATACTTGGACCAAACCCAAACCAGGGAAAGAACTTTTCAAAGAGGCCTTGCCTTGCAGCTTGGCTTGCGCAATAGCAGGTCCACCGGAAGAGGATTTGAATTTAATAATGTATTCCCCCTCCACAACTCGAGGGGATTGCTGAGACCAGGCCGACGTACTAAACACCATTACAGAACAGATAAAGAC
>JBCECD010000267.1:0-2338 GCA_039206745.1 Bdellovibrio sp.
GTGGGAGACTTCAGTGCCGCTTTTGGTAAAGTGAGAAACGGCACGATTTTGTATCCTTTGCGTCTGGACATCTCGGAGCGAGTGGCTGGCAATCTGTCTTATGAGGAGGACTTGGTGGCGGAAGTTGCCAATTTGGAAAAAGCCATTCAACAGCGTTTGCCCCAGGTGACTTTTGTCCACGAGAGTTCTGTTTATCGCGGTTACACTTCGACAAATGAGTCGTATCTGCAAACTCTGCGCATCTTTGATGAAAATGTAACGGCAGAGACTTTGAAGGATTTTGCTCAAGTTGTGGTGGAAGACTATTCCAGCTCTTCTTTGGATACGGCTGTGAAAGTAGGACTTAATGTTAAAAAGCAAAGAGTGATGGTTCTGACAGTGGGTCGCAACAATGTTGTGGAAAATTATGGTTTCTCCGCAGAGCAATTGGATGTGTTGTTTGATATCGCCATCAACAAAGGCCTGGGTGTTTCCGGCAATCGCTTTATGTCAGACGATCAGTTCGACTCTGCTTTGTATGAGTTGCAGGCATTCTTGACTGCTGAAAAGGCTGCTCACTTGCGTTCGCAAGGAGTGAATGCGGTGCGCTTGGATCCGGACTTCCGCTATCACAGCCGTCTGTTTGAAGAGGGTGTTCTGACTTTGGGAACCACTCAGGAAGAGATGACTGAGATCGTGGACGTCCTCTTCTGAGTGTTCCAGAGCGCGTAATGCAGTGATCGCGCGGAGGGGCGACTGAGGAAGAGGCAGAACACTCTTCTGAAGTCGCCCAAGCTGACGCTGGTCTCAGCGAAGGATTCAGCCAGTTGGTTAGAGGCTCTAATCTAAGAAGTTATTATAACAAAACCCCGTGCAAGATCATACTCGCCACGGAAAAGTAAATCACCAGCCCCGTGACGTCGACCAGAGTGGCAACGGCGGGAGCAGAGGCAGAGGCGGGGTCAAAGCCGATTTTCTTTAAGATAAAAGGCAGCATGGAGCCGGAGATGGTCCCCCACAAGACCACCCCAATCACACTAACGCAAACCGTGGCCGCGACCAGCATATAGTGAACTGTGTAAAGAGACTCTCGATTGGGCCACAACATAATACGTACAAAACCAATCAGTCCCAGCAAAGTTCCCAAGCACAAGCCCGTTGGAATCTCCCGTGCCAAAACCCGCCACCAGTCGCGCAGGCGCACTTCGCGCAGGGCAATCGCGCGAATGATCAGAGTGGAGGCCTGAGAGCCGGAGTTTCCTCCTGAGCTGATGATCAAAGGAATAAACATCGAGAGCACAACAGCGCGTGAGAGTTCATCCTCAAAAAAGGCCATGGCGGTAGCGGTGAACATTTCCCCCAAAAAAAGGATCAGCAACCAGCCGCCGCGCTTCTTGATCATTTCCTGCATGGAAATTTTGAGATAAGGAGCTTCGAGAGTTTCAACGGCACCGAGTTTGTGGATGTCTTCTGTGGCTTCTTCTTGAATGGCTGTTGCCACGTCATCGAAGGTCACAATCCCTTTCATGATCCCGTGCTCATCCACAACAGGAACGGCCATCAGATCTTGTTGCGAAAATATTTGACCGATTTGTTCCTGGTCCATTTCCACGGGAACTTTGAGAACATCCGTGTGCATGATTTCAGCGATCTTCTTTTCTGAAGTGGCGGAGAAGAGCTCACGGAAAGAAACCACTCCTAACAGCTTCTGCTCGGAATCCAGCACATAGGCATAGTAAATAGTCTCAACATGAGTCTTGGCCTGAATGCGGATGTAGCTGATAGCTTCATCCACTGTCATGTCGGGACGCAGGCGCACGAAGCGAGAGCTCATGAGTCCCCCTGCCGCATCTTCAGCATAGGCTAGGAGGGCGCTGACTTCGCGTTTGGTTTGCGGATCGAGGAGGGAGAGTAGATCCTCTTTGCTTTCAGGACCTATTTCCTGAATCAAGTCGGCCACGTCATCGGGGGCGAGAAGGCGAACCCAGGAGCGTTTCTCTAAATGAGACGCTTCGGCAATCAGCTCGGCTTGATCATGAGTTTTAAGACTTAAGAAGAGCTCTTCTGCTTCGGTGCGAGGAAGCTCTTTGAATTTTTCACGGCGCTCGTCGGGACTCAGAGCGGACCAGGTTTCGGAAAGACTCATCACGGAGTCCTGTTTCTGTCCTTCTTCATCGGGAATGTTGTTATGATCCATGCCGAGCTCCGTTATTGCCTCAAAGGTATCTGATTCATCGGCTGTCGCAAACTTATTTTTTAGACCAGTTCTGTGTTTTTAAACCGGGGAAGAACTTCCTCGCGCGGCCCGAGAGCGACAATCTCGCCATCCTGGGTCTCGCTCATCTCGGCCAGGACACTG
>JBCECD010000268.1:0-2326 GCA_039206745.1 Bdellovibrio sp.
GTTTTAATGAAATCGCATCCCACTGGTTGCGCCCGGAAGGAGTTTTCTTCCAGTTCATGAAAAGCAGAATAACAATGGTCAAACTGCCGAAGACCAAATACCAGTAGTTCACCAAAAACTGACTGGCATCAATCAGGCGGACTGTATACCACGGCAACTCGAGATTGGGAGCGGATTCAAAGACCGCCACCATTTTCGGAATCAAAAAGACAAAGAGGAAACCCAGGAGACCACAGGTTACCACCAGCATGATAACGGGATAGGTCATGGCACTGCTGACTTTGGCGCGCAAATCAGCTTGAGCTTCTGTAAACTCTGCCAACCGCATGAGAATCACATCGAGACTTCCTGACATCTCGCCGGCTTCGACCATGGAGATATAAATGTTGGTGAAGATGTTGGGATATTTGGCCAAGGATTTAGCCAGGGGAGCACCCTCATTCACCATGTTTTTACAGTCAGCCAGAGCTTCCGAAAGAACAGGATTTTCCACCTGCTCCGAGACCGCAGTCAAAGCATCCACCAACGGGATATTGGCTTTGATGAGAGTGGCCAATTGACGAGTCATCAGGGCCAGTTCTTTCACGCCCACGGATTTTGTGGTGCGAGGTCCTTGTCTTTTTTTTGAGTCCGTTTTCTTTTTATCTTTGATGTCGACGACGTAGATATTGTCTTTTTTGAGCTTGGCTCGGGCGGCGCGAAGGTTTTCAGCGTCGACCACGCCCTTCACATTTTTTCCACCGCGAGTGAGACCTTTATACTCAAAAATAGGCATAATCAAATATCCAGTTGCGTGTTGGAAGTGAGCTCTTCAATAGTTGTAGCTCCAGTCAGAACCTTTTGCACGCCATGATCCCGGAATGTTTTCATTCCATTTTGCACGGCCAGTTTCTTAATGGAGTTTCCATCTTTTTTCTGCATGATCAAAGAGCGAATGTCATCGGTGACCACCAAAAGCTCACTGATGGTGGTTCGGCCTGAATAGCCTTTTTGCCCACAGTGATTGCAGCCCATGGCTTTGCAGATATGAGCCTTCTGAGCTTGCTCACGGGTGATGCCGAGAAGTTGCAACTCAAAATCAGAAGCTTCATGGGGAGCTTTACAATGCGGGCAGAGCAAACGCACGAGGCGTTGCGCGATCACACCCATGATGGAGGTGGCAATCAAAAAGGGCTCCACTCCGAAATCGATCAGACGCGGGAAAGAGCCGGCGGAGTCATTCGTATGCAGAGTGGAAAGAACCAAGTGACCTGTCAGGGAGGCTTGGATGGCCAACTCGGCGGTTTCCAAATCACGAATCTCCCCCACCATGATGATGTCAGGGTCTTGACGGAGGAACGAGCGCAGGCCGGCAGCGAAGGTCAAGCCGATTTTGGAATTCACTTGCACCTGACCGATGCCGTGAATCCGTTGCTCCACAGGATCTTCCACTGTCAAAATATTCACATCCGGTTGATTCAGTTTGGAGAGAGCTCCATACAGAGTGGTCGACTTTCCCGAACCGGTAGGGCCAGTCACGAGAAAGATGCCATAGGAGCGACTGAGCAGATCATCGAGCCTGAGTAGATTCTCTTTCGAAAAGCCCAGCTGAGTGAGTTCTAACACGATATTAGAGCGGTCTTGAATACGCATGACCAGTCGTTCCCCGAAGGCTGTGGGTACGCAGGAAAGACGGATATCAATATCTTTGCCACCGACCTTCAAAGGAATACGTCCGTCTTGAGGCAGACGTTTTTCAGCGATGTTGAGATTGGCCATGACTTTGATACGGGACGTGATCGCATTCTGCAATTTTTTGGGTGGTTTGAACACATCAAACAGCACACCATCCGTGCGAAAGCGCACGACCATGTCTTTTTCATAGGGCTCGATATGGATATCTGAAGCTTTCTCTTTTACGGCGCGGAAGAGAAGACTATTGACCATCTTGATGACCGGCGCATCGTCTTCGCCCGCTTCCAGCAGGTCGACGATGGGATCATCGAGATCGTAATCCTCTTCATCAATCTCATCCAAACCCGAAAGATTGGCGGTGCTCTTTTCATAGACCTTATTGATCGCGTCCTGCACACGGCTGGAGGTGGTGATCAGAGGACGCACTCGTTTGCCAAAGAGAACTTTGAGATCGTCCAACGCCTTTAAATTCACTGGATTGCTGGTGAGAGCAGTCAGAGTGTCAGACTCTTCCTTGTAAGGAAGAATATGGTGTTGCTTGGCATAGTTGATAGGAAGATCGCGAATCAAATCCACTGCGATATCGCTGACGGGAATGTCGCGGATAAAATCCAAACCCAATTCTTTGCACAGGTCTGCCACAACTTCATCA
>JBCECD010000269.1:0-2320 GCA_039206745.1 Bdellovibrio sp.
CTTTAAATACTGGAATACGCTACGCGTTTAGCCTGGTTTTGAAATGGGCTCTAGACGAATCTCACGGATTTCTTCTAGCAAATGTTCAAAATAGTCTTCCCCCAAGAACGAGCCGTTTTCTAATCTCTGTTTGTCTAAGACAAAGCCTTTCACTGAAAACTCTTTTAGAACTCTAGTAGCCCACTGACGGAACTCGGTAGCCCTTTTTGAATTGACTCTGTACCCAACGGAAATGACAGCATCTAGTCCATAGAACTGTGTGTTATAGTTTTTGCCGTCTGAGGCAGTTATTCGGAATTTCCTAATAACTGAATCTTCCTGTAATTCCTTAGAATTGAATATGTTTTTAAGGTGTTCGTTAATGGTAGGAACCGCGACATCAAAAAGTTGAGACATCATTTTTTGGGTCAACCAAAGATTCTCGTTTTCATAGCGGACTTCAATACCTTGCTCTTGGTTCTGAGTGGTGAAAATCAGAAATTCCGCAGTGCTATTGCGGATCATGAGTTGGTTTTTATCGTTATTCTTTTTCATGTGGTCTCCATTGAAACTAAACCAACTTCCTGAAAGAGCCACTTCACAAGTTCCACCATCACCAATGTATCTTTCTTGCAGTATTCAAGTGAGGCTTGGATTAACTCATGTTTTCTATCAGTTGGAGTTTCACCATTTATGATTTCTTCAAATGCCCGTTGGGCTGCAGTTCCATTTGCGACAAGCATTCTATCGTATGATTGAGATCCACCCCATATCGCAGGGGCAACTGCTTTTAGGCTGAATGAACAGCCAAATTCATTATCGTAAACGGTGTCACGAATAAGAGGCAGAGGATCTACAATGCTATCCAAGAGCGATTTTATTTTTTTGCTGTACTCAATTGAGTAGTCAGCCATTTCTGAAATACGGCTTGACTCAAATTGGCTGTAATAAGCAACAATAGACCCTTTTTCTCCACAGGCTTCCAAGTCTGGATGGTGAACAGTTAAGTAAATGTTCTTGAGACAATGATAGCCCCTCATTATTTTTGCTTTACTTAAAAGTTTGGGAAGTGGTCTCATTTACTTAATCCTTAACCTTAAAATAAATCATCAATGCTTTGCTCAGGAACCAAGTGGAGTGAACATCTTCGGCTGGAGAGATTCTTCACAGAATTAGTATAGGCCTCTCCGCGGATTGTTGTTTGAGGATCTTTGCCTCAAACTCTGTCGGAGTCAAGTACTCCAATGAAGAGTGCAGACGCTTCTTGTTGTAAATATTCTCCAGGAACTCGGGGATTCGTCATTTTACGTCGTCTACAGTTTCGTAATTCCACAAGTGAACTCACTGGATCGTACAAGTCAACCTCCGCACTAAATTCGATAGATATCGATACCGGAAAAGTTAAGGTCATGAGATTGACTCCAGAAGGCTCTTATGGTGAAGGATTAGTCCATATCGGAGACAAACTGATTCAATTGACCTACAAAGAAAAAAAGATCTTCATCTATGACTATAAATCCTTTGCATTGCTGAAAACTTTGCCCTACAGCACCTCGAAGGAAGGGTGGGGAATTTCAGAATCAAGTGAAGGGCTTGTGGTCAGCGACGGCAGTAGCAATCTTTTCATTATCGACAAGAGCAGTTTTCAAACAAAAAGAATAATTTCTGTTCGGAGCGGTCAGACCACTATCGACCAATTGAATCAGTTGCAAGTCGTCGATGATGTGGTTTACGCAAATGTCTTTACTACCAATTATATCTTAAAGATTCGCCTTAGTGATGGTTGTATATTGAGTTATGCAGACATGAGCCCCCTTTTAGAACAGTTTTCAAATGAAGATCGGGAGTATATAAGTAGCGACAATAATTTTGTCTTGAATGGTATTGCGTACAACCCCTCCACAAAAAACTTTTTTGTCACTGGAAAGAATTGGTCAAAAATATTTGAGGTTCGATTCCAGGGCGATTAATAGTTTATGGTTCTGGCAATCATGCTGGCGCTGAAACGGCGGCAACACTTTTCACGATTATTGAGTCGTGCAAAAAGAATGATCTAGATCCACGAACTTATCTGGCGATGGCTTTACACATGATCGCAGATGGGAAAGCCCCTCCTACGCCACTGGCACATGTGAAGGCGATCCGTCAATAGCGCGTTTTACGCAGGGTTTACGGTTGTATTGATTTTTCTAATTGATATTTATTAATCAAGACCTTCGTCTATTGGAAATATCAAGGTGTTAAAGTCTGTTGAGAATAGCGAGTCGTGAGCTAGATTAGAATGTGTGGAGTGAACCCCTACGGTTGGAGAGATTCTTCACAGAATTAGTATAGGCCTCTC
>JBCECD010000270.1:0-493 GCA_039206745.1 Bdellovibrio sp.
AACTGGAGCCACCATAAATGGTGACAACGCGAAGACCTTTCTTTTTTCCGAGGAGAGCCAATTGCTCGGCCACTTGCAAAGCCAATTCGCGAGTGGGACTCATAACCAAAGCTTGTGTTTCTTTGATAGCAGCATCAATGTTCTCAACTAAAGGAATCCCGAAGGCGGCAGTTTTACCAGTTCCAGTTGATGCCAGACCGATAAAATCCTGAGCTCCCGCTAACAGAAGAGGCAAAGCTTGGCGTTGAATGGGCGTAGGAGAGGTGAAGCCCATATCCTGCATGGCTGCCAAAACGGGAGCACTGAGGCCGAAGCTTTCAAAGTTATCGGGAGTTGTAGTCGGAGTCATTAAAGGGAGCCTTTCAGAATAAGAAGGGCCCACCATAAACGATGTCGAGGGCAAAAGCTCTCTCTTTTTTGCGGACAATGAACTATTTGCATAACGAAAGGAATCTTTTCCCACATTTTTCGCGCAAGTTGCAGAATTTCAGGC
>JBCECD010000270.1:503-2293 GCA_039206745.1 Bdellovibrio sp.
TATCTAAACAACATGGCAATAAGATTCTCTATCGCAATGGCTCTTTTCAGATCAATGCCGGAGAGAAAATTGGTTTAGTCGGTCCAAATGGCGCTGGAAAAACCACGATTTTTAGAGTTATCACAGGCGAAGAAGGTGTGGACGAGGGAGTTATCTCCAAATCCGATCGGACTGTGATCGGTTACTTCTCTCAGAACATTGAAGAAATGAAGGGGCGCTCCGCTATCGAAGAGGTGAAATCCGCTATCGGCAATATTGGAAATATGCAAGTACGGATGCAAGAATGCGAAGCGAAGTTGGCCGATCCCGAATTGGACGCCGATGAGATGACTCGCATTCTCGAAGAGTACGGCGAGATGCAAGCTGAGTTTGAACGCCTGGGTGGATATGATCTTGAAGCGCGAGCTGCGGAAATTCTGACAGGTTTGGGAATCGGTCCTGAAGACTATCATCGTCCCACGGATAGTTTTTCTGGTGGCTGGAAAATGCGTATCGCTTTGGCTAAAATTTTGGTTCTCAATCCTGAAGTTCTGTTGATGGATGAGCCGACCAACCACTTGGATGTGGAGTCGATCGTTTGGTTGGAAGAATGGCTCGTTAACTTTAAAGGCGCCATTCTGATGACAAGCCATGATCGTGATTTTCTGAATCGCCTGGTGACGAAGATTGTGGAAATCGCCAATAAGACCATCACTGTGTATGGGGGGAATTATGATTTCTATGAGAGAGAGCGCTCTATTCGCAGGGAGCAATTGATCGCAGCAGCTCGTCGCCAAGAGGATATGCTGGCGAAGGAAGAAGAGTTCATTGCCCGCTTTGCTGCGCGAGCATCGCATGCCGCCCAGGTACAGTCCCGAGTGAAAAAACTGGAGAAGATTGATCGTATCGAAATTCCGCCAGAGGAAGATGAAATCAAATTCGATTGGCCGGTTCCTCCCCGCGGCGGAGAAGAGGTCGTAAAATTTGAAAATCTCGGTAAGGTCTGGAAGCGTGATGATGGTAAGGAAAAGCTGGTTTTCTCCGGAGCATCGGCTTTGGTGAAGCGAATGGATCGCATTGCTGTCGTCGGAGTGAATGGTGCCGGGAAATCAACACTTTTGAAAATCATCGCCGGTGAGACGGAGCCTACAGATGGAAAAGTGGCTCTCGGAGCTTCTATTAATTTAGGATATTTCAGTCAGAACTCTCTGGATGTTCTTGATCCTCAAAGCACTATTTTGGACGAAGTGCATTCACGTATTCCCAATGCGGGAATGGGTTTTGTGCGCAATCTGCTGGGGGCCTTCAAGTTTTCTGGTGAAGAGGCTGAGAAGAGGATTTCTATTCTTTCTGGAGGAGAGAAGTCTCGTGTGGTGTTGGCGACAATTTTAGCTCAACCTGTGAATTTTCTTATTCTCGATGAGCCGACGAATCATCTCGATATCAAGTCGCGAGAGATTTTGTTGGAAGCAATTAAGAACTTCCCCGGCACAGTGATGATCGTAAGCCATGACCGTCACTTTTTGCGTGAAATCACCACTCGTGTTTTTGAGGTGGATAAAAGCCATCTGCGAATTTACGAAGGCAATTATGAATACTATCAACACAAAAAACACCAGGAACTATCGACGCCATGAGCGGTCGACGTTTAGATCTCAGCCGCTTTAAAATACCTTTGGGAAAGCTGGCTTCTCTCGAAACTTTCCGTACACGCGCGGGAGAGGAGTTGTCTTATCGTCTCTATCCTGCGCGGTCTGAAGATTTGGTCGTGCTCTATCACGGCATGGGCGGAGACAGTCGCTATATGTGCG
>JBCECD010000271.1:0-2180 GCA_039206745.1 Bdellovibrio sp.
ATCTAAGACAGCGTTAAATTGCTCCTCTGTAATGCCCCCCGTGGAGAACAGCCCTACAGGAATTTTCATATTGTTTTCTGGCACAAATCCCGCACAAAGTGTCTCAGAATTCATTTCTGTCTTGTGCGTAAAGCCTAATGTTGCTATCAATGCAATGCTCGCGCAGATACGAGCTGCGTTCGTTTTTGTCATACTCACCCCTCCTTGAGTCCAGACGTTATAGAAATCGTATCAACAAGCTGCGAAAAAACTCAAACACAAGATTTCTCACGAAACACCGCGTCTTAATTAATCTTTTTTTAATCATTTGATTGTTAAGATCCTTCATAAAAATGTCGAAAGGACAACTAGGTCTTTTACGGAACTTTTTTTAGAGGAATCAAAATGACGAGTTTATTCAAATCCTGGCTCCGAGGTCTCAAGGGAAAACTACTCATCTCTGCTTTGTTACCCGTCGTGGCCTTTGCTGCCCTAACTGGTCTGTCTATTCGCTCCATGAATTTCTTAGGTAATATGCTGGATTCAGCCTACACCGATCTTATTCCTAACATGGATGGCTTGGGACAAATCGGCACCCAGCGAGCGCGCGTAGGTTACTTCATTTGGGCCGCTCTGGCGATGAAGGAAGATGCCGAAGGACGTGCTAAATTTACAGATCGCGCCCAATCCGCATTCGACGAGTTTAAAAAAGCTCAAGCCTTTTACGAATCCACTCCCCTAGACGAAGAAGAACAAAAGAACTATGCAAAGGCTAAAAGCTCTAAAGAAGAGTTTTACGCTCTCACGCAAAAAATGATCGACTCTCTCCGTAAAAACAATCCCGAGGAGGATGCTAAAGTTCTGAAGGCCATGAACTTCGGAGAATGGCATGTGTTGGCCATCGCAACTCAAGACGCTATTGCTGCAAACATGAAACTTTACAACAGCCGCTCCGTCGAATTTAACACCCTCCAAAAAGACAGTCGCTCTCACGAAGCCCAGTTGCTTTTAATGGTTTCGGGCTTCTTCGCTGTAGCTCTGTTCGGCGCCTTGATGTGGATCGCCTTCCGTGTCTCCAACAGCGTGAGCCATATTGCCGGCGGATTAGCCGAAGCTGGACATCAAGTCTCCTCGGCTATCACCCAGTTGACAGCTGCTGGACAAACTCTGTCAGAGTCTTCAACTGAAACTGCAGCTTCACTTGAGGAAACAGTGGCCTCTTTGGAAGAGATGTCTTCCATGGTAAAAATGAACTCTGACAACGCCAAGCAGGCAGCTGCTCTGTCGCAATCTTCCAAAGATGCGGCGGAACAGGGGCAAAAAGAGATTCATCATTTGATCGAATCTATGCATGAAATCTCTCAATCCTCTAAAAAGATCGAAGAGATTATCAGTGTTATTGATGATATCGCCTTCCAAACCAACCTCTTGGCCCTGAACGCTTCCGTTGAGGCCGCTCGCGCCGGTGAACATGGAAAAGGCTTTGCCGTTGTCGCAGAAGCCGTTCGCACTCTCGCCCAACGCTCCGCAGTGGCTGCAAAAGACATCAATGTACTCATCAAAGACAGTGTTGAAAAAGTAGAAAAAGGCTCCTCTATTGCAGACCATTCGGGAGAGGTGCTCTCCAACATCGTGAATTCTGTAAAAAAGGTCGCTGACCTCAATAATGAGATTTCAGCCGCCAGCTCTGAACAAACCACCGGAATCCAGCAAATTGGCAAAGCCATGAATCAATTGGATCAAGGGTCTCAAGCCAATGCAGCTTCTTCTGAAGAGGTCGCCGCTTCAGCCGAAGAGATTGATGCTCAAGCCTTGCAGATGAAAAAAATGGTCGGAGATTTAAACTTCGTTATTCTGGGTGGAGAAATCAACAACAGTCCCGTTGAAAGCACCCAATCCACCCGCCCGCAGTCGCCTTCTTTTATGGCAAAAACTATAAAAGCTGAGAAGGCCCCCCAGACACCGAGCAAAGTGATCCCTCTCGCCAAAAAAACCACACCCTCAGCCAAACCTGCCGTGGAGAAAAAACAACACGCTGCCGCGAACGTGATTCCTTTTGATGAGGATGAAACTTCCACTCGCAAAGTGGGCAGCACCGACGGCTTTTAAACCGTTGCCCCCTCTCTGAGCTTCGGCTAACATGAGGGGGCATGAAAATACCCTTTAATATTCCTCCTAAAAGCTCCCATGAGGAGCAATAC
>JBCECD010000272.1:0-2132 GCA_039206745.1 Bdellovibrio sp.
GTCTCCACCCGCACTGGCCCACTCCTTGGCCTGCTCCTGTTGCTTTTGGCGGGCATCGCGAAAGCGCTCGCGCCACTCCGGCTTGATGCCGCCTTCCGCGCGCTCGACCTTCACGTCGTCCCACTTTGCCTGGATCCGCGGTGGCTTGAGGTTCGCATTTTGTCTTTGGTATCCGTATAACGGAAAGGAGAAAAAATGAAACCTTCAAAAATTAGTACAGTTTTATTGGCCGCTATCGCTCTTGCTACAGCTCAACATGCGAGTGCTGGAAGCCTCAGCTCTGTGGAAATAAATAATGTTCGTGAAGTTCTACGAGCCCTCAATATCAATGAGGCTCAATTATCCAATGAGATGATTGAAAACCTTCGGAATCGCGGTCAGCAAATTCGTTTTTATGAAAAATCAAAATTGCAATATATACAAAAGTCACAGAATGGCGAAATTTACATGACTTGTGGGGCCGGTAGTCATGGTGGAGACAAGGATCCAGTTTAAGGGAGATCATATGAAGAAGGTCATCATAAGCACCATAAACCATAAAGAATACCAAGGCTCGAAATCACTTGCTCTACTGGGAATGATTTATGATGACCTTACTCAGCTGCTGCGCTTTATTCATAAAGCGCAAAGAGAAGGCTTCTTAACGGAGCCTTTTTATTTTAATAATCAGATTGAGTACCTGGATATTTTTTGGCACCATTTTATTTTACACACTCGTCTGTATCATAATTTTTGCCAAACGGAATTGGGGGAATATCTTCATCATGAACCTATTCAGCTTCGACCCAATGGAAATGAACAGCAAAAAGATAAAAATATTTATATTGAGCAATTAGGCCTTCTCGAGCGAAATATGGGCGAAGACTTTGTACAAAGAATATTTTTTCTTTATCCAGAACTTTTGAAATGAGAATAATATGTTCATAAAAACTTTACCTTCAGGGCTTATTATTAAAGAAGTGAGTGCAGAAGAATACCACTCAATGCTTCAGCCTCATTTTTCCAGAACTTTTTCAAACAGAGTTAATGATTATCGACCTGTTGAAATTGATATGGAAAGTAAAAAGAGAATTTCTGAAAGAAATAAGGTTTCTAAATTTCATCTTCGCCTGGTTGTCTTGCTCAATAATGAGTTAGTGGGCTGGCATACTGGATATGAGCAGAATGCAGAGACTTATTATATGCAGAACTCGGCAGTTCTTGAAAAGTATCGTAACCAAAAGATCTACTCTCAACTTCTCGATGTCGTGCTGGATCGAATTCAGTCAGAAGGTTTTCAGGTCGTGCTCAGCACACATCATCCTCACAATTCAGCTGTTTTAATTCCGAAGCTAAGACGTGGATTTTTTATCGCAGGAATGCATTTCGACGAACGATTCAGATCTTTGGTGGAACTTAAGTATCTTTTTAATGAAGAGCGTAGAAAAAACTACTTTAAAAGTTTGGGACTGGAGCTGTAAGGCCTTTTTAAGCCAAGGTTATTTGAAAATATGCGCTGGAGATAGGGGCGGGCTGAGTAGTCAAGGGCTTAGAGAAATTATTTCCTAAACTATGTCTTTTTGTGCGGTGAGGATGGGGACTGATAGAGGAGAATGTCGACATTAATCGGAAAGTGTAAGAAAATAGAGGCGTATTTTTTAACTTTGGAGCTTCTATATGCAAAAATCAAAACACTCTAAATCCGTTTCCAGTTTGATTGATCAAAAGTTTTGGCAGAACTTTGCTAAGAATATTTGGGAAAAAAAGCCTCTTATGATTAAAAACTTTCCCTCAAGCTTGCTGGAGATGGGGGAGGAAGAAGTCTTTGATCTTTTAGTTCTTTACGCGAACAAGCGCCGGAAACTGAATGATCCTACGGGCTTCAAATTTTATATTGATGGTTTTAAGGTCAATGAAGAGGAAGTCCTACAGATTTTGCCGACAAAACAGGACAAGTCTTTGGTGGGGTATCACAATCGTATGAAGGCGATGTTTTCGGACTATTGCCTTGTCTGTGATGAGCTTCTGACCGTGAATTCAAAGAGACAGCATTTACTGACTGAATTCACAGAGCAACTTTATCGGCACGTGGGCTTTCCAAATCGCTTTTCAGAAATTGGATTGTATCTGGGAAACTATCGAAGAACTCCCTT
>JBCECD010000273.1:0-2106 GCA_039206745.1 Bdellovibrio sp.
AGGTTCTTGTACAATGAAATTGAATGCCACAACAGAACTGGTCCCTGTCTCATGGCCGGAAATCAATAAACTACATCCTTTTGCGCCGACAGAACAAGCTCAAGGCCTGATCGAGATGATCCATGATTTGGAAAAACGTCTCTGTGATATCACGGGCTTTGCCGGCGTCAGCTTGCAACCCAACGCCGGCTCTCAAGGGGAGTACGCGGGACTGCTGGTCATTCGCAAGTACCATCAGGCTCGAGGACAGGCTCATCGCAATATCTGCCTGATTCCTTCTTCAGCCCATGGGACCAATCCAGCCTCAGCCGCTTTAGTGAATATGAAAGTTGTCGTTGTCGCCTGTGACGAGCAAGGCAACGTCGATGTTCAAGATCTCAAGGCCAAGGCCGAACAGCATCGCAATGACCTCGCCGCTCTGATGATCACCTATCCTTCTACACATGGTGTGTTTGAAGAAGGTATTATCGAGATCTGCAAAATCATTCATGACAACGGTGGACAGGTTTATATGGATGGAGCGAACATGAATGCTCTGGTCGGCTTATGCCGTCCCGGAACATTCGGTCCTGACGTCTCTCATATGAACTTGCATAAGACCTTCGCCATTCCTCATGGCGGTGGAGGCCCTGGTGTGGGACCAATCGGGGTGGCAGCTCACTTGAAAGAGTTCTTACCAAAACACAACCTGGTTCCAGAGGCTGGCCCTCAACAAGGAATTACCGCGGTCTCCTCGGCACCTTGGGGCAGCGCGAGCATCCTGCCTATCTCCTGGGCTTACATCACGATGATGGGCGCAGAGGGCTTGAAGCGCGCCACTCTTGTGAGTATTTTGAATGCCAACTACATCGCGAAAAAATTAGAACCTCACTTCCCGGTTCTTTATAAAGGGAAAAATAATTTGGTGGCCCATGAGTGCATCGTGGATGTTCGCACCATCAAAAAAAATTCTGGTGTGGACGTCACAGATGTGGCCAAACGCCTGATGGACTTTGGTTTCCATGCACCGACCATGAGTTTTCCTGTGGCCGGCACTTTGATGATTGAACCAACAGAATCTGAATCCAAGCAGGAGCTGGATCGCTTCATTGAAGCGATGATCACGATTCGAAAAGAAATCACAGCGGTTGAATCAGGTAAGATGGACAAAGAGAATAACACTCTGAAAAACGCTCCTCACACAGCCCAGATGATGATGAAACCGGAGTGGAATCATCCTTACTCTCGTGAAGAGGCCGTTTACCCCACGACATGGCTCAGAAATAATAAATTCTGGCCTTCTGTAGGCCGCGTGGATAATGCCCATGGGGATCGCAATCTGATTTGTTCCTGCCCTGCTATTGAAGAGTATCAATAGGACATGAAAAAAGTCCTGCTCATTCGTTTGGATAAGATCGGAGATTTGATCTGCACAATGTGTGTGGATCAGGTTCCTTTCTTAAAAGATTGCGAAGTGACGTGGGTTATTGCCAAAGGTCTTTCTTTCGTTCCCGAACACGCCTCTCCTCGCCGCTCCTATTTGGAGCTAAAAAAACAGGAGTGGCGGGAGTCCCTTCCTGCTTTGCGGGATTTTTTAAAAAAATTTCGCCCTGATGTGGCCGTGAGTTTTCAAGCCCCGTGGTGGGTTCACTATGCTTTGTGGTTGGAAAATGTTCCCGTGCGTGCTGGTGTGCAATCGCAGTGGCATAGTTTTTTGTTTTTAAATCGCGGCCTTCGTCAAAAACGCAGTCAGGCTGTGCAACACGAAGCGGATTATAATTTAGATCTGCTCTGCCATGCCTTTCAACAGAAGGACAAACCCCTTCCAACTCCTGTTCTCAAGCTTCAGGCGCCACCAGCTCAAGATTTGCTGACAAAATATCAGTTGCGGCCAAAGGCTTATGTGGTGGTTCATCCAGGCATGGCCGGATCGGCTCTGAACTGGGATACAACTCATTACATCGCGGTGATAGAAAGTATTTTATCTGAGACGAAGGTGGTTTTAACCGGCACGGCGATGGACGAACCCTGGCTTCGCGATATTAAAGAGCAGTTTAAAAATTCTACACAAGTGCTTTGCTTACAAAACCAGTTGTCACCGAGTGAACTGTTAGCAGTGTTGGGCGC
>JBCECD010000274.1:0-2065 GCA_039206745.1 Bdellovibrio sp.
GGCCTCTCCAGGTATTCTCGCAGCTCATCAATAGCTCGATCATAGCGCTCATCCAACACCCAGGTCAGAATGTTATAACGTAAAGATTCAGGCCGCCCCAAATCTGTGCGATCCACACCCACATCAAAAAACGCCCCCTCCTCCTGTTTGGAAGAGCTTGTCGCGACACCATTTGCATCTTTCACTGCGGGTACTGCCATGTCTGTCTTTTCGGCTCTTTACGTCAGATCTGAAAGGAGAATATTCAGGACCTTGGTGGTGTTTTCACGACCAAGGTTTGACTCTTATTGTTTCATTGTGGGAAAATGAAACAAGGGCGACCTAGACTTCATGGAGGAGGGCTATGGAAACCGATTCTTTCCAAAGAGCGCGTTTAGCACATCTAAATTTTGAATCTGAAACCCAACAGTCTGTGGGCAGCATTCCCTTACCTGACGAGATGCCTCGTCGTGCAGACTTAAGCCATCTTCCGAAGGATATTTTAAAATCTTCCACTGTTGAAAATTTGATTTCGCAAAACGAAGACCTCATGGCTCGCTTGAAGGTCTCTCTACGTCGTCTTTCTATTTTGGAAACTGAAAACCAAAAACTCACTGAGGAGTCACAAAAAGCCCGCGTCAGCCAGGCTTCCGTCACCGATCAAATCCTGATCTGGAAGGAGAAAGACTCGGTTTGGAAGCAAAAAGTAGACACCCTGGAAAAAGAGAAAGAAATCCAGGGAGAAAAGCTGCGTGCTCTTCAGGAGAAAACCCAGATCATGGCTGCCGAGCTCACTCGCCACGTAAAATATCATGACAAAATCAAGACTCAGGTCAAGCCTTACATTTCTCAACTCAAAGAGTATTCGCGCACTCAGGATTTACGTTTAAAGGAAGTTGAATCTCAATTCTCCAATAAAGAAGCGCAGTTGCGCGATCTTCGTCATCAAATGATCGAAGTGGCCAAAAACTCTCGCTTTCAAGTTGAAGCCTCTGAGAAAAAAGCTCAAGAGATGGTTCAATATTACGAAGAGCAGATTTTAATACTGCAAAGAGACCTGCAAATTCTCCATCAGGTTCAAGAAGAACTTGAAATGAAATCTCTGAAGCTGCATGCGGCCCTGGAAAGACAGGATACACTTGAAAATGAAGTGGTCACTCTTCGTCGCAACAAAGAGAGCATGAAGGATCGCCTGGAAAAGGAAATCCAAAGACAACAGGAGCGCCTGCAAGAGCTCACTCGTCAGAATCAAAAATTGGGAATCGAACACGCCGACCTGCAAGTGCGCGTGGTCGAGGATCAAGAAAAAATTCAAAAACTAGAGCGCGAACAGACACAGATGAGTGAGCAATTAGAGGGCTTGCGCTACATGTGGAATGCCAAAAACGAAGAGCACGAAAAGCTCAAAGTGGCCATGCAAGCCCTGGAAAGATTAAACATTGAGCTCAGTCAAAAGCTCAATGAACTACGCAAACAGGATCTCTAAAGACCCCTAGACGGTAGTCAGCGCTGGCTGCCGCAACCAACTTACACCAAGCAGACTAAAAACTCTGCAAGGCACCTTCGATGCTTTCATGCACCTCTAAATGAGGACATTCTGCAAAGCTAAAAAGGCGTTGAAAATCAGAGTTCAAACCTGCGATCTTTACATTGACTTGCTGGGTTGAATTCAATTCATTTAAAATACCAAAGAAGCTTTGAATCCCTGAAGACCCTACGAAGCTGAGATTTTTCATACAGAAAACGACTTTTTTGTCAGAAAACTTTTGCAAGCAAGCTCTCCTGAACGATTGAGCCTTCTCAATCTCAATACGCCCACTCAAAGCGACCACGGCGATCTCTCCGTCTAGCACCAATCTCACTTCCATTGCGACCTCACTGGTTTTTCAAAATCTCTTTTCGGTTTATTTTGTGACGTTTCGAGTCCAAAAAGAGGCCAGATTTGTGTGGATTTCCAACTCGACAAATGCCTAAGCCCTCCCTACAATAATTCGGTGCTTCGACGCTCGATCATCTTGATTTCATTCTTATTTGCGTTCGTTTCGACGAACGACTCTCTGTGGGCCGCCCCTGGACCGACGGCAAA
>JBCECD010000275.1:0-2023 GCA_039206745.1 Bdellovibrio sp.
ACCTGTTCCCGCTGACAAAGCCTGGGGTTGGTTGCGCAATGGAAACACTCGCTTCACCAAAGGACGCTTTCGCAATGACGGCGCCAGCTCGCAAGATCGTCGGCGCCTCGCCGGGGGCCAGCGCCCCCACTCCGTGATCTTGTCCTGCAGTGACTCGCGCGTTCCGCCCGAAGTTCTTTTTGATCAAAAGTTGGGAGAGATTTTTGTCGTCAGAACCGCCGGGCAATCCCTGGACAATAATGTGATCGGCAGTATCGAATACGCGGTCGAGCATCTGGGCGCCAATCTGATTGTTGTTTTGGGGCATGAGTCCTGCGGAGCTGTGCGGGCTTCTTTATCCTCTCTTCAAGGGGCCAGTATGGGTTCTCCCGCCCTGGAGGGCCTGGTCAAGGACATCAAACCTCGCGTTCGTCAGTACGCCAGTACACAGCCCAGCCAAGGCCTCCTCCAAGAATCCTGGAGCAATGTCGAAGGCGTGAGCAAAGATCTTATAGAACGCTCTGCACTCCTGCGTGACGCAACGGCCTCAGGTGAGTTAAAAATTGTCAGAGCCCTCTATCACCTGGAGTCAGGTCAAGTGGAGTGGCGATAGATCCAAGTCACTGAAAGGCCCCTTCATGAATACGAGTCGAAAAATCCTTATCACCTGTGCTCTTCCCTATGCCAATGGCTACATCCATTTGGGGCATCTGGTAGAGTATCTGCAAGCTGATTTCTGGACTCGTTTTCAAAATATGCGCGGCCATGAATGCATCTTCCTCTGCGCTGACGACACCCACGGCACGCCGATCATGGTCAAAGCCCGGGAGCTGGGCATCACTCCAGAAACTCTGATCGCTCAAAGCCATAAAGAGCACACTCAGGACTTCCAAGATTTCCAGGTGCAATTTGCCCATTATGGTTCCACCAATTCCGCTGAGAACAAAACCCTGTGCGAATTCTTCTATAAAAAAATGGTGGACGGCAGCCACATCCGCACCCGCGCTATTCAGCAGC
This sequence comes from Bdellovibrio sp., assembly GCA_039206745.1. Lineage (GTDB taxonomy): Bacteria > Bdellovibrionota > Bdellovibrionia > Bdellovibrionales > Bdellovibrionaceae > Bdellovibrio. The sequence goes on from JBCECD010000275.1 coordinate 997, forward strand.
TTTATTGTAATCACGATAAAATGTTTTTACCGGATCGCTTTGTGAAAGGCACCTGTCCTCGCTGTTCAGCAAAAGAACAATATGGGGACTCCTGTGACGTGTGTGGCGCAACCTACGCTCCGAGCGACATGAAAGACGTGCATTGTTCTCTGTGCGGCACGACTCCGGTCTTGAAAGACAGCGAGAGCATCTTTTTCAAACTGAATGATTTCAAAGCCTATCTGCAAGAGTGGATTCCTCAGCACTGCGCTCCGGAAGTCGCGAAAAAAATGCTGGAGTGGTTTGATGCCGATCTTTTGGATTTGGATATTTCACGGGATGAGCCCTATTTCGGTTTTGCCATTCCTGGAACGAACAATAAAAAGTTTTTCTATGTCTGGGTGGATGCCCCAATGGGTTATATGTCCACAGCTCAACAGTGGGCGCAAAAAAATGGCCATACACTGGAAGGTTTATGGCAAGATCCCCAGCGCGAAATTTATCATTTCATTGGTAAAGACATTGCACGCTTTCATACGATCTTCTGGCCTGCTTTTTTGAAAGCTGCGGACTATCGCTCTCCAAACCAGGTTTTTGTGCATGGTCATCTGATGGTCAATGGCGAGAAGATGTCGAAGTCCAAAGGGACTTTTATCGCTGCCAGGACTTATCTCAATCATCTCAACCCGGAATACCTGCGCTATTATTACGCGACAAAGTTAAACAGCTCTGTGGATGACATCGATTTGAATCTCGAAGAGTTTGCACAAAGAGTGAACTCCGAGTGGGTGGGCAAAATCACCAATCTGGCTTCGCGAGGCGCTCAGATGTTGAAAAAGAAAATGGATGGAGTTCTCAGCTCTCCTGATGCTGAAGGCTTGCAGCTGATCTCCGCTGCTCAGAAAAAATCGGAGATCATTGCGGAACACTATGAAGCCCGGGACTTCGGCAAAGCTTTAAATGAAATTCGCGGTTTGGCCGACGAAGCCAATCGCTATTTTGATGAAAAAGCGCCTTGGAAAACCTTGGAGGCCGATCCTGCCAGTAC
>JBCECD010000276.1:0-4830 GCA_039206745.1 Bdellovibrio sp.
GTTAAGGGCCTAGTAAGATTCTACTAAGACCCACTCATTAGTCAATAGTGGCGACGCTGTTGGGGCGATGCAATCCTTATCCTGCTTTTGCCCCCTCGCGTTCGCTTACGAACATCGCGGCGGCCTTTTCAAAGACTTGGATCGCTGGCAAAACTTGAAGACTGTCGGTTGCTCCCTTCACCTCGATCCCCGCAAGACGGATATATCGTTGCATGGTTTCAAGATCGCGCCAGCCACAGATTTTTTGAATCTGGATCGGCGGCACTCCATTTCTGATGAGCTGTGTCGCAAAACACGCCCTCAGCGTATGGAATTTGATTGAAGGTAGCCCAATACCAGCACAGAACTCTCTTAAGATTCTGGCTTGTTCACCCTGATCCCACCTTGGGAGCCTTGGCAAAATTTCTTTCCTATTTCCTGCGTCCGCTTTGATCTCGGTTAAGAGACTCAGCAGCTCGTTTGAAATCGGAATCTTTCGCCAGTACCCCGCCTTGGTTGATTTCACTTTCTTGGTCGCGGTGTTGTAGGACTTCGTGAGATTGATCTCTCGATTCTCCCAATCAACGTCCGTCCATAAGAGGGCGTTCAATTCTCCGTTTCGACAACCTGTTAAAACAGCCATTGCCCAAACTGGATACCATGCGTGCTTAAGAGCGCGTGATTCAGCAAGAAGCTGTTTGATCTCTTGAATGTTCAAGATTTCAGGCTTCTTTTCTTCTTCACGCCCAAGACTAATTCCATGTGCAGGACTTCTCTCGATCCCAGAAATAATCCGATGATCTATGCCGTAAGTGAACACGCGGTTGATAATGACCTTGATGACGTTCCGATGGCTGTTCGAGGTTCCGTTGGCTTTCGCCTGTTCCAGAATCTCGATGACATCGGCTCGACAAACTTCATTTGCTGGGCGTTTCCACCAGCAACCCGTGTGCTTCCTTAAAACGGCGATGTAATCCTTGCGTGTGCGCTCGTTGAGCCCTGAGTGATGATCTCTTAGATACAACTCCCAGCTTTCAACAAGTGCGCCCCACGTTTCGCCTTGGTTCTCTAGCCGTAAAATCTCAGCGTGACACTCATGCCGAAGACTTACTTCTTCTCGTTCTGCTTGTTTTTGCGTTTTACATCCAAACTTCCACCGCTGAACACGGACAGACGATTTGGTTTTACTCTTCACACTTACATAGGCTTTCCAAAGACGTTCTCCGTCTTCGGTCTGATACTCAATGACTGCCATAAAATACTCCTTCGATTAGAAAGAAGGTTTTACGAGTCGTTCAAGATCAGTTCTTAAGAAGCGTAAGCGGTTTCGGACTTTGTAGGACTTCAGTTGTCCTCGCCAAACCATGTTTCTGATTTGGCCTACCGAAACTCGCAAGTAAAACGCAGCTTCACGAGCGTTCATCCACTTTAACTTGTCAAAGAGCAAAGCGGAGGATGATTCCTCCACCAATGATTTCACCATAGCAAAATCCCCATGAATTTTCAAGAAATTGGGTGCGATGGTGGGACGAAAATCAGGGGCGAAATTAGGAGGTTTCCCCTATGAAAAATCACTCTTCGGAGTGGTCACAGAAGCATCCAAAATGCCCTCTGTTGAGTTTGATTTCGACAAGCGTGGCTTGCGCGGTTTCTTGGGCTTTACGCTCTGCTCATCAGTCATTAGATCTTGAAGCGAGACAGTTTCGCCGCGACTTTTTGCGTCTCGAACTCGCTTGAGGGCCTGTTTCAAAAATCGCTCTTGGTCGAAGAATTGTGCGGCCAAGTTCTCGATGGATTTCGCATCCAGTTGTTCAGGCGCGTTTAGGATGTACCAATTCAGAATATCTTTTCTGAATAGCGAGACCCCAGCCTTGGAGTCTTGCGCTTGCTTGATCCAGCCATCAATGCGCTTCATGGCTTCCTCGTACAACGTCACGCGATCATATTTTGGAATCCGTTTCTTTTTGGTTTCTTCCGACATTATTCAGCCTTCCATGTCGCGGGCTTTTCGATGATGTAGAGATAATGTCCCTCCTCAAAGCGATCGGCCTCGATCTTGTCTGGAATCCAAAGCGTTTTGACTTCTGCATTTCTCAAAGATGGTGGGAGTTTCTTGTCTCCGTTTGGCGCGGGTTTCTTGTTAATGGTGGAACAACCAATCAATAGAGATACAAATAAGGAACTTAAAATCATTTTTTTCATGCGGAAATTTCCTCCGAGCTAGAACAAATATGGATTTGGGGGCGGAGATTTGAATGATGTTTTGGAGAGAGGTGCGGATTAGAGGCGGAATCTGTAGTCATGCACGAAATTTTTAATTTCGGGCGGGCGCGGAAGTGTTTGAATCGAATCGTCTTAATCGAAAATCGAGCATTTTCTGAACGGCAACAAGGTGATGGGATGGTGATGGTGTGGTGATGGCTTGGTGACGACGAGCTTTTTCTAAAAAGTTATGGATCGACGTTCCCACGTTAGGGCCGAGGAAAATTTCAGAAGCCCATCCCAACTTTCTGAAATCATCGAGCAACACAAAATTATGAATGTCTCGAAAATTGCTGGAGGTCGCCTTGAATGTCGCCACTACTGAGCGTGCGTAAGCCTTACCCTGAACGATCCATAGAACAGAGTGGATGCTAGTTTCGTCCGAGTAGAACGCGCCAAGAGTCTCGTACTCATGTTGTCGTTTACGACTTAGCTCTACTTCTAAAGCGTAGAGCGTCTTTCCTTTTGTTTCTGGAAAATACCACGCCCCATCTGGTTTGTGGTTCTGTAACGGCTTTGCCCATCTCGGAAGATCAGCATCATCAATACGACGTAACTCCTGCTCGGTCACAAAGCGCACATCAGGCGCGGCCCCTTTAGGAATCCACTCGCCGTAGTGGGCTGCAAGAACATGGAGGTCATGCTTAATGCTTTCTGAGCCATAGCCCTCTTCCTTGAGAGCTAAAAGTTTGTCTCTAATTGCCTCAAAACCCTTGGACGTTAGGGACCAGACACGAACGCGGCCCGAACCATCCGAGCGCGTATCTATGCACTTTTTTCTTTGAAGGATCAGGAGACGTTTGTAGGCAGTGGATTCCTTCCAATGGAAGTCAGGCCCGAATCGAAGAAAGATCGCCGAAGTTGATGCGACTTTAACGCGCCAGAGGAATTGCAAAATGGAATGCTCATCGTCTGAAAGTGAAAAATAAATTTTCTTACTCATACGCCGACCTTTTCATCGTCTTCGCTTGGATCTTCTGATTTCAACTCTCCTTTTGGAGCATCCTTTTGTTTCTCGCGCATTGGACTTAGTAGTTCCTCGATTTTCTCGTCGGACAATAAGGGCACTTGCACCTCTGTCATCGCAGTGCCGTCACGCCAGATAGCGCGGCCCTTGATGTCGGGAAGATCAGCAGCACGAACACTGTCTAAGATTGTCATGCTGGATGCGTTGTCGGGCATTTGGAAACAGAGGCGGCCTTGCAGATTGGTTTTAATCGTGCCGTCGATGACCTTCACATCAGGGCGTTGAGTAGAAACGATGATATGAACACCGACGGCACGTCCTTGTGCCGCTAGTTGTGCCACGATCCTGCGGGCCTTCGATGCTCCCTCGGCATTTAGCTCCGCGCCGACGAGGAATAGTTCTGCGGCCTCATCCACTATGACAACGTGACGGCCAATGTCTTTGTCGGACTTAACTTGCTCCGTCCACTTCTTCTTGTCTTTAGGGAGAGTGAAAAATTCCTCGATCTTGTGACAGTCGTTCGCCAGAAGAAATTTTGCACGCTCGGCTATTGTTTTTTGAAGACGAGCTAACTTCTCCACCGCATCCTGTGGGCGTGTGACGACCTTAACTCTCGGCAAGTTGTGAAACTGGATCGACTCAAGACCGTTTTTAAGGTCGATCAGCGTGAACTCACACGAGCGGTTGTTCAAATAGAGGGTCGAGATGAACTGCTTGAGATAAGTTGATTTACCAGAGTTGCTTGTCCCTGCGATCAATAGGTGCGGCGTTGTCTCAAGGTTTGAACGCTTCTCACCTGTGCGAGTATTGCCGACGATAAAATCATAGTGCCTATAACCATAGGGACTTTCCAAGTTGATGATCTTGGGGATGTCATTTTCTGAATACTTAATTTTGATGAGCCCCTTCCTGCGGTCATCCTTCATTTCTTCGATGAACCCGAAAACATCGGTCTCAAGTTTTTCGCGGGCTTGTTTAAAAGCAGAGAGTGGCACTCCATTCATGGACAACACCATTTCACGCACACCAGAGTCAATCGGACGATCCGCGACAAATGAGGGCACTCGGCCCATGTTCGTCTTGAGTCCCGCTTCAACGAATATGCTGGTCAGAGTTGAGAGAAGCCTATTGAGCTTTACGGCTTCCCGAATCCCCCAGAAGAAAAACCCAGAGACAAGCAAGAACACTTGCAGCGACCAGTAAACGATCGGGTGATTGTACGGATAAAGAAAGGACAGGTGCGCTTTCTTTAGAAGCCATTCATCAACGCCAAGGGCTACACCAACACTGACCCCCAATGCCCACGCTCCGCACTCGAAATAGGGGATCGTTCCTTTGCGTACTCCATGAACGATCTCAACGAATGGCCGCGTGACACGATTAAATGTCTTGATGAGTTCGCCGAGATTGTCTCGCTTTTCAGTTTTGGTTCCCAATCAGCCCCCATTATCGGCGAAGAATAAGACAAACTCTGTTCCAGCCTTCACCTCAATCACGGGCGCAGAATTTTTATATTCAGATGCAATTTGGTTCGATTGTTCGAGCGCAGATTCGGCGGCTCCACTCAAGAAGGCATTTTTCATCGTGGGCTTTTTGACGGCGACACCAGATTGACCTTCTGT
>JBCECD010000276.1:4840-19935 GCA_039206745.1 Bdellovibrio sp.
GTCTCTTGAAGGGCGGTTGTTGCCCCCGCAACAAACTTGAGTCCCACGTTCGCGGCGAGCTTGATGGCTCGACTTGCAACCTTAGAACCCTTGAGCCCCATCGTCATGTCCGAGCTATCGGCGGCTTCCGCTGCCACCTGCGAAACGTCGCCCTCCTTGTGGAGAACTTTCGTGAACGTGACAAAGAGGCGATCTTCCGTCGATGACCCACGCCCTAGGACGGTTGACCCTGCTTCGATTAAGGTTTCACCATTCACGCGCACAGCATCTTTCAAGATAGCTTTCACCGCTCCGTTAGATGCGCCAGTCACCAACTCGGCACGAGCAAGAGTCCCTGGCGGAATCTCCACATTTCTTGACCGAGTAATGAGCTTCGGCCCTGCGAGTTTAAGAGGAGTACCCGCTTGCGGTGAGCGGCGTTTTTCGTCCAGTTGTCTTGCGTCGTTGATGCGAGAGTAGCCGTTCACAGTAGGATCAACTTGAGCCTCCCCAATAGTGGGAATGAACATCGGAGCCGAGGGTTCGATCTCTTTCTCGGGTTCGCCACGAAAAAACGTGATGGCGATAGCCACAAGAGCCATCATCACTCCCATGATCTTAAATCGCGTCCCTTGGTTCGCCTCGCGCCGAATGTAGCTGAAATTCTCAAGGAAGGTTTTTTTCGCACTACCTTCCGAAGTCATCTCCACAGTTTCCACCTTATCGGACTTCATTTTTTCCCCTTTGCCTTCGCGGGCGGAGGAGATGCTGCGGGCTTGGGCTCGATGGCATCTAGCACGCGAATCACGGGGCTTCCGCCTTGAGGTGACGTAACCAAGTCAAAGCTAAATCGCCTGCCGTAGAGATAAACGAATAGATTTGAGCGGGCGGCGGTATTGAGCGGCGAAATAGCAAGGTCGCTTTCGACATACTCGATGCCAAAAGTCCCGGCCCGCCCAAGAATAACCTTCGTGGGTTTGATTGGAAAACTTAGCACCGTCCCGCGTGTTGAGATCAGCACTTTACCGATGGTTTTCTCGTCGAGCCGAATGATCTTCGCCTGTTCTGCAAAAGCGTTGATGGTGAAAGCCGTCAGCAGTGCAAAAATAAGTGTGAAGAAAAATAGCTCTGACCGTTTTTGATTCCTACTTGCCATCTTTTTTGTCCTCCGTTTTGATAGGGACCACTCGCAACACGACAAGACCATAGGGGTTGCCGCTCGTGCGCGTAGCTTTTGCGATGGTGACGGTCATGGGCATTTGAAACGCCGATCTGATTTTTCCGACAGACAAAATGCGGTCAGCATCCACAATATAGCCATCGCCCTGCTTGGTGACGGAGTTCACGACGACACTTTGCTTGATGTCTCTTCGCTTTAGTTCAACCTGCTCACTGTCGCGGGTCTTCAGCTCTTCCAGCGCAAAGTAGTCATTGACCACAACTGCATCGGAGTTGAATCTCTCGGCGACAGTTTCTCTCAAAAAGGCCTCGATCTCGTGCGGGGTCTGAGCTTGGGACTGCATTGGTGCAATCGTAGAAAAACAACCACGCTCGATCACAAGCGGTTCCTTGAAGGCAAACTTCAGCGCGATCATCAGAATGACTACACAAACAAAGGTGACACCAATCACAGCGAATCGAAGGACGTTATTTTGTTTGGCAACGTCGGCCCAAGCCTGAGATAAACGCATAAGACTTCCTCTCGTTCAAAATCGTTTTAGAAACTTAGTGGCAAAGTGACGTTTCTACGCCTTGGGTTTCGATGATTCTTTTTTGTCGGGTCGAGGAAATGCTTTAGCCGCACCAGTTCCAGCGGAAACTCCCATCGAAACACCTTTCTTGGCGACCAAGGTCGGACTAAACGTCGCAGCCATTGCTGCGGTCCCGATGGCGGAGCTTGCCATTGACGACAAACCTTTGGAGGCCAACGCACTCACAACAATCGGTGTAGCGAGTAGTGAGAGGGCTAGAATGAGATTGAACGAAATCACGGTAAGAAAATTGATGTCGGTTTTATTCATGTCACTCAAAGCACTGCTCCAAAGAAGTGCTGCGAGTGTTGCCCACACAATTTTCCACATACAGACTTCGATCAGCGTCCGATAGAGTGCCTTGGTCGCGCCTGCCGTTGCTGGCAAAATAAAAAATGCTATCAGAATCGGTGAAAACACATAGAGAATCGTCCAAACGTAGATGACTCCAGCATTCGTAATGAAAACCGAGATGTAGAGGATGAAGAACGTCACGAAGGAAAATAGCATGATGATGCTGTCTTTCACCGCCGTCCAACTCCAAACCATCGTGTCTAGTTTTTCCTTCATTCTCGCGGTTACGAGATTAAAGTTGTTGTAGTCGCCGATGCGGTTAGCGAGCGCGTCTGTAACGTCGCTCAAAGTATTGGTCACTTCGGGATAGCTATGCAGCAAGAGAGCGGCGATCAGCACGCGGCCAATTAGTTCAGGAGTAAACGCCATCCCGCCAATCGGCAGCTTGAAGTATTCGCTTATCACCCCGATCAAAACTAGAACGACAGCAAGTCCATAAAACACCGACTCAAAGATGGCGTGGATACTCCGCGCCTCCTGAGCCAGCCATGATAAATCAGTCATGCTCAAAACCTCGGAAGTTTATAGTCAGGGCTTTGGGTCTTTAGCGATTCACCGAGCTGGCCCGAAATGTCCATCATGTGACGGGTCATTTCTTTTTCTCTGTGATTCTGTAAGGCCAACGCCTGCGCTTGAATTTTGAGTCCTGTTGCTTGAGTGCGAAGACTTTGATTCATCACGGTCAGCATCACACCGAGACTTTCTGCGGTGAGCTTTTGTGCGCCGCCAGGGGAGACCGCGCGACTATACTGCTTGATAGCTTCACCGATCTTGTCGATGTCGGTGGTGTATTTATAGATCGAGTTATTGAGCGAGATCGCCTCCGCAACACTTTGATCGGTGTCTCGCTGCACTCTTGCATCTTGCGAAGGCGTCACCGCTCCGTAGATTTGCTCAAGACCGCGAAGGGCTTGGTCGATCCTGTTCCAGTCTTTATAAAGACCTGGGTCGATGTTGGGATAGATCGTCCTTACGATTCCAAGCGAGTCGTTGATCCCACGATTGATGTCTCGAATCAGATTCAAATTATCTCGTCCATTGCCGAGAATTTCTTTCAGCTGGGCAAGCTGTTGCACGGCATTCGCCAAAATCTGTGCGAGATAAATAAGATCGCCGCCCCACATATCAGCGCGACCAGTCGTCGGCGTGAATACCAACGCAAGAGCCATTAAATGAATAAGAACGGCCTTCTTAAATTTGTTCACGAAGCCCTCTCTTTCTCGAACGCCGCAATCCCATGCGGATATTTTTCAGCAAGCCGCTGAAGCCGTTGGATATGGTTTTGCTGAGTGGTCTCAGCCGTAAGTCGATCCACCTCTGCCAAATCTTTTGGGTCGGTGGTAGCGATCCAGTATTCAAGAGGAGTAGATTCAACGACGGCGACGATGCGATTTTTCTGGGCAAGTAAGAACGCTTGCGATAGTCGCCCTTTTTCTTGATAGAGCGACTTCACCATTTGAACCTCGTTGTCATTGAGATCCAAAACTTCTTTTAGGCGTTCGCCATCCACCTGTTGCTGTAGCAGCAACCACTTGATCGAACAGTTCGGGAGCAACGCACCCGCAATCCGCGACTTGGCGAAATCGTCAATGTCTTGTGAAATCGCAATGGCCGATGCCTTGTATTTACGGAAGGTTCTAAAAACCTCCTCGATGAACACGATTCCTGACTCGTTTTTGAGGAGCTTCCAACACTCGTCAAAGCAGAGAAACTTTTTGGTGAGGCGATCCTTTTGGACCTCACGCCAAACAAGATCGGTAATCAAGAACAGGCACACCGCCTGAAGTTCGGGATAAGTCTCCATCCCTTTCAAGTCGAAGGCGACTACTTGCTTGTCTAAGCTGATATTGGTTTGTTGATCGAGGAACTTTCCAAAAAGCGAATCCCCACACCAAGGCGTTAGAATTTTACCGAAACGCACGATGTTCGGGTCTTTATGGTTGAGCAAAATCTCCCGAAGGTCAGAAAGACGCGGTGATTTTGAAGTCATATAGACTTCGCGTATGGCCTCTTCGACTTCGGCACGCTCTAGCTTTGGTAAGCGAGAAACGTCCTCTTCTTTAGCCATGAGTTCGATCAAGCCCACCAAAAATTTGATTTTCTGATTGGACACCACTTCCTCACCAGCGGCCAAATCGAAGGGATTGATTGAAATTCCCTCGGACACACCGAGCGGTAGATATTGCCCCTCAAGGTTTTCGCAGAGCTTTTTGTAGCTTCCGCCAATATCGACGAAGAAAATCTTGGGATTCTCTTTAAGCATCTGCATAAGGATGATATTTGTAAGAAACGACTTGCCGCTGCCTGATCCGCCAGAAATCAGCATATTGGAGTTTGTGAAATCCGCGTCGAACGGATCGAATTTCAAAAGCGCACCCGAACTGCTCCGCAAAAGTACACTCGGCTCTGTTGTGCCAGTCCATGCGCCATAGATTGGCAAAAGATCGGCAAGGTTCGATGTCTTCACTCGCTTAGATCGCTCTGCCGCTCGTGCATTGGGTAAAGCCATCTGCGAAAAAATATCGAAGGCCGCAATGGTTTCCTGCATGGCCTCACTACTGCCAAGACTTCTCACCGCGATGAGGGCTTGGTTTACCTTGTCCTCCAACTCCTCTAAGTTTTCGGACTTCAACAGTACGTTGAGACTCAAACGGAATACCTTTTCACCACTTGCAATCATCTGTTCTAGCAGTGTCTCTAGGTCTTGCAGCTTTGCCTCAGACTCGATGTCAGAAACACCGCTTCGTTTTCCACGCGCCATTGAAAAGGCAATGCGCCGCTGGGTCTTGAGACTTTCAAGCTCCTTTGTTTGATCGGGCACATGGACCGAAAAGAACAACCGCGAGCCAAATGGAAGCCCTTGAAGTATTGCGCCTAAGCAAAAGTAAGTCGCCTCTGGCAGAATCTTGAGAGACAAAACTCTGTGGTGGACGTCACCGATGGAAAAGCCCTCTTGTGAGATCGCAACGTCCGTCAGACAAAGCGACTCACGCAGGTCTTCAGGATCGTATTGCCCAAGACCGATTTTGCGGGTGGGATTCCACTGCTTATAGATGAGCTTCAAAATCTCGTCGGGCGTAAGCACGAGAGCTGTTAGCCCCAGCGACTTGATACCTTGAAGTAAGTCCTCAAGAGTTCGATCAAACATAGACAGCTCTTTCTTCAGGCGATCCTCAGTCACCTCCTGAAACTTAGGCTCAAGAGAAAAAAACTTCGTCTTGTCCGCGAGTCGCTGTGAAAATGGTTTCCGTACAAAAATGTGAAGGTCATACTTTGGAATGAAACCTTGTTGATCAAATTTTCGAAACATCGAGGCACGTCCGAGTGCAAGAGCCTTGGCTGCCTCATTGGTTGAAGTCATCGCTACGCTTTCAAAGCCCGCGATCTCATCTTCGTTTCCATCTCGAATGTCGCAGACAAATTGAATATCGAGGCCACTTGGCAAGCTGTTCAAAAATTGAATCAAACTGCCTGCGAGCGCATTTTTCCCCTCGTCCGAATAGGCGACAACATCAAGAGGTGAAATCCTCAGAGCTGCGCCCATCGAGCCATCCTCGAAAATCATGCGATCTTGTTCAAAACCCCAGAGCTGAAGCTCGTCGGTCAAAATATCTGTTTTCATTAAGCCCCCTTGCGCTTGAATTGAGGCGGATTTTGGAAGGTCTTTGATTCAGGGAAGGCCCACAAAACCTTTGGCCTCATCCAGAATTTCCCCAGATGCAGAAGGTAGTTGTCGGGCTTGCCGCGTTTGCCGATTCGGATGGTGAGAGCTACCGCCAAAGTCGGGAACCACACCAGAAACAACTTTCCCGAAGTGGTACCGAAGAGAAAATTTAGAATCGAGAGCAGGAAGAACACGAAGAGCAAATCGGGAATTTCAAAACCCATGACTTGCAGCTTTTTCTCCAAGCACTGACTGACAGGTGTTACTTTCAAAGCCATGCACGATCTCCGAAAATGGGCCGACACCCAGAGGGCAAAGTCCTCCGAGCATCGGCGCGTAGCTAACTTAGTGAATTAGTGACTGAACAAACTGGATGATGGATGGCGCACCGAAGCCTACGACTGCCCCCATGATCGCCAAAATCAGATGCGAGCGAGCGTTCTGCGATCCTGTGAAGAATGAGAAAGCCGCAAACACCAGACCCAAAATCCCCACAAGCGGCAAAACTGTGTTGATGAGCTTTGATTGTACCGCCATCAAACTTGATTCAACGCTGGCAGAAGCCATCATCGGCGTGAGAAGCATCCACAACGAGCCGACAAGAGCGGCACCATATTTTTTGATTTTCATAAAACCCCCTTTGCGAAATACAAAAGCCCTTCAAATGGACTTTTTTAGGGACGGGGTTTTGTTGAGACGGTCGCCGAGCTTTAGTTACTCGGATAAATCGACATATAGACCTTCTGTTTTGGAAGGCGCAGGTTGATCTCCAGATATTCCTTCAGATCGCCGCGCAGAACGGCATAGCCGACAGGATTCTGAAAATGCACATTCGTTTCGGTCTCGATCTTTTTTGTGAAGATCGTGAACTTATCCGATGAATCTCGATTCATGCTCAGGTAGTAGGTGACATTCGGAAACGGCCAGAGCTTCAGAATATAGTATTTCAGATTCTCGTACTTGAGCGCATAGCCAATATGGAGTGCGCAATCTAGCTTCTGGCCGACATGGTTGCCAACAAATACATCGTGCTTCACTTTGTTTACTTCGATTTCCATTAAAATTCCCCCGTATAAATTTGTTTTCTAAATCAGAGTCGGCGTTGTGCTCCTACTTCAGATGCAGGAGCAGTTTTTTGATTCGCCGAACGATGGCCGCGATCTTTCGATTTCTCGACACTTCTTCTGCGGAAATCGAATCAAGCACCATACCAACCTCTTGTTTGATCGTTTTCACTTGCCCCCCTATTGACCCAAGAGCCTCAGTGCATTCTTCAGCTCCGCAATCAGATGGGCGTTACACATGATTTCTTCAATCGAGAGTGCGCCCATCAGCTCATAGAGTTCTCGCTTGAGCTGCATCAGAACTTGCATCTCGCTCATAGTGTCCCCCGACGAATAAATGTCTCAGGGTACTTCTGAATCATCTCGGTGCGAGCCGTGTTGATTTGCTCCTGCACGCGGGCCGATGCCGCAGCCGATCCACGCATCTTTTCAAGAATCTTTTGAGCTGCTGTTCTGATGCGGGTGATGACCTTGCGGATCACGCAGCACCTTCCAGCGACGGCTCAGATTCATCGCTTTCTTCTTTTATAGTTTTGTCGCCGAGATTTTCTGCCCACTCTGGGATGGGAAGATCATCAGGAGACATCGGTCGATCCCGTAAGTCAGGACTGTAGTTACAGCTCACACAGTGAGCGTGAGTTCTTAGAACTTCATAGCTGCGATCATTGCAGCGTGGACACTTTCGCCAGTAGCTCATAGCTTTCTCCTTTGCTGGTGGAGGATAGTTTTCCGTCCTCTCACCAACTAAAATTGCAAGCTGTGCCAACTTCGGCGCGAAAATGACCTAACGCTCGAACATCAAAAAGGATTCGGCGGAAATCCCGGAATTTTTCTGGATCAGAAACCTTCAAATTATTTGAATGAGAAAGTGCGAGTGCGAATTTAGAGGCTCCTCGCGTATTCAAAAAATTTGAAGAACATCAAGAATCTTGAACATGAATTTTCTACACGAACCATTCAAGAAATTTGAATACCTCGGAGAAAACAGAAACCGTTTAATCTTCAATAACTTAACTGGTATTAAGCGAAGTCACCGCCACCTAGTATTCAAATAAATTGAAGAATTATTTATGTAACTGTTGTATATCCACATCGCTAAGAGGGCCGATGGGCGCTGGTTATGCGTTTTTTGCGGGGTACGACAGTTAAAGAATAACTTCTAGTTATGGCATCGGCTTTGCTCTCTTCGGGTGTATAGGGGGCCAAGCATGGTGAGCGATCTAGCTCAAGACAATCAAAGACTGCGAAGGGGATTTGAAACCTCACCGCTATTCTTCGGTCCAAAAATCATCAGCGAAAATGAAATCAAAAGACCAGACGGTTACGCGCTCCCTGGATTCGTGGCCCTTTCTATAACGGCAGAGGCCGACGGGCTTACGGCCACAGGCTACGGCGAAGGCCCGCGTGATCTTGCCCGCGAAAAGGCGATCTCTGAAGCGTTCGAGCGATTGGCCCTTTTCAAATTCTGCGCTGACACCAATAAATCAGAGACAAGTAGTGGCTGGGCGGCCCATCGTACCGCCGAGCTTTCAGTTCGAGCGGCGGTGTTTGAGCTGATCGAACGTGACGTTGCGCTCACAACTTGGGAAAACGGCGGTCCTTTCTATGTAGTACCTGAGTCGCTTTGGCCAAAGGCTCTCCTTATATGGAAGAACGAGCAGCGTACAAGCCTCGAATTTTCTGACCTTCGTATCCTTCTAAGCAGCACCGACAACGGCGCGTGTGTGTCGGCACTCCTATTTAATGGCAACGGAAACTTTGTCGCGGGCCACGCCTCGGCGTTTGAATTACAGGATGCAATCGTCTCCGCCGCAAATGAATGTTTCCGTGCTGCCCACTCCGCAATTCAGTTTGATTCCTTTGCTGAAGTTGCAACCCTTCATGCTGGTGGACAGGGCACAGGCTCAAGCCCTGCGGCTCATTCGCTGGCGTATGCCTACAAAGAGACGATGCCCGAAGTGGTTAAGATTCTGACCGCGACCGAGATTGAAGTGTGCCACCAGTGGCAGACGCACCAACTATTATTTAACGAATTGAACCTTGCCGCGCTCGATGCACAGACCATTCAAGTCGGCGACCGAATCGTGGCAAGAGTGAAAAGCCCCAAGCATCGGGAAATTTTCTGGGGCCGAACTGACGATGTGTCTAAACGAAACCAACACCCGCATTTTGTGGGTTAAGGAGGATGTTATGCGTAACAAAGCAATCAAAGGAATCTTGTTCTCACTTGCAAGTGTAACTGGATTTTTGGCGATAGCTGGGGAACTGCCACAGGGTTTGCACTTGATCGAGGAACTTCCGCTCGAACAGCGGGTTGTCGCTCACAAGCAAGTCTTAAAATTTCTGAATGAAAATCCCCAATTTGCCGCAATCGTGAAAGTGATCGCGGTCGATGAAAAAGGAACAGTCTATGTCTTGGATGAGAAGATGGAAAACATCGTTGCCGCTGGTGCCCCTAGCTCTATTGGGATGTCTGCCGGCAAGTAGTCATCTGGCATTCGCTGCATCGGAGGGATCAGTGCATACGAAAAGCGTAAGAACCTACATGAATTTTGCCAATGAGGTCGATCCAGCCCACATTCTGTCGATGGCTGATCTCGAACTCTCTATTGCACTTTCTGCTACGCTCGTTGTTTTCAATAACGAGCGTCAGGTGGTTTCGGGTTTGGCAGAGACATGGACGATTCTTCCGCCTGATCGTGTGTTGTTCACGCTCCGCAAAAATCTACGCTGGTCAGATGGCTCGCAAGTCAAAGCTGCGGAATATAAAACGGCATTGGAGCGAGCAAAACGTCTCTATGGAAACGATCTCAAAGCTCTTTTTGAAGCCGTCACGAAGATAGAGGCCCCTGATGAGCGCACGCTGGTTTTTGTGACCAAAGGCGCAGCTACAGAAAGCGGCCTTCTGCTCAAGCTAACTGAACCCATGTATGGACTGCCAGCCTTGAAGGGTGACGGCCTTAATCTCTCAAAAACAGTCGGGCCGTTCTTTGTAAAAGAACATCGCGGCGACTCGCTGACACTGGAGGCGAATAAGAACTGGTATGCTTACACAAGCGCGATGCCCGCACTTGTTGAAATCAAACGCCCGAAAGACGGCGTTGATTTGTTGACCACCTTCGACAAAGACGACTGGCCGAATCTGACCTCTGGCAGCTCCCTGATGTCGAAAGAAACCCTCGATCAACTGAAGAGCAAGGGGTTCAAAACTTGGCAACGCAGTCTCGACAAAGTTTATAGCCTATATCCATCGAAACGATTTCTAAAAAACGATGGAGCGAATTTCATTAAGCTACTTTCAAAGAAGGTGGATAGCTCCTCGCTATTGGGTGGACTTGCGGGATTCACCGCTGCTGAACAGTTTTTCCCTAGAGGCTATGAGCTTTATTCTAGTCAGCAACCGAAAGTTCCCTCTGTCGATAAGTGGCGCGGTAAAGGGCCAGTCACTGTTTTATTGCTCGACACGACAGTTCTTGCGGGAATGCGCGAGAATTTGGCGAAGATCATCACCACTGTATCGGGACAACCAGCCAAGATCGAAGTCATCCCTGTTTCTAAAGCGGGGTATCGAATGAAACTCGGCGACTTCGATATTTTCGGTGTGCAGATCGCCGTTGCTGATCCAAATTTTGAAGGCGCAATGTCGTTCTTTATAGAGCGAGAGCCGCCGTTCATCCCATCTGGTGAAGGTGCTGCGGATTTTGCCGCACAACTTCGCGCAGCTCGTGGACTGCCAACGTCGGTGGATCGGGCTGCCCGCATGAGAGAAATTATCATCCGCGCTCAAGAGGCGGGACACGTTCTGCCGATCTTCCATTTTTCTAGCCTTGCCATTGCAAAACCAGGCGTTGACCTGTCCGAAGTTCCAAACTCAGATGAGACAATTTTATTTTCTAAGGTGAGAATGCGATGAAACCTGAATCCTTGGAGCAGAATGTAAAACGGCAAGCCCTTGCTTGGACAACAGGTGGAATCATCTTCACCCTTTGTCTAACGGGATCGCTTTCGCTTTTCTTGATGTTCCAAGATGCAGCCCGCGAAGTTGAAACGCTCTCAGCGTCAGCCATTGCATCGGGACGCACCGAGATTCTTTCTGGTGACGTGCGTGCAACTGAGCTTCGCTTCAGAAAAAATCTTGGTCTTAAATCAAACGACAGACTGCTGTTTCTCGATCAAAACCGTGCGCCTTGGGTTGGTGATTTACGAGAAGAATCTCTGTCATCGTGTACGGACCCAACCCCATGCCGATTGTGGCTCAAGCAGCGGATCGTTTTTGAAAAACCCATTTACTTTGACGATGACGGGCAACACCTCTGGGGCTACCTTCATATTGAAAAGGCGGCACAAACAGATTGGCCGCTTGTCCTTGGCGTTGCGCTCGCTGTGATATTGGGAATGCTTATTCAAGGATTCGGCGCATATCGCAACACAATGAAGTCCATTCGTGAAGTCAGCTCGACACTGACCGCTTGGGCAAAAAAGATTTCCGAGAACCCAAAAGATCAATCTGAATATCGCAAAGTGCCTTTCTCTGAGATTGCACCAGTTGGAAACGCACTCCTCGGCATGAAGGATTATATCATTGCACTCGAAGTGCAAGCCCGCGAGCAAGGGGCACTGGTCACACTTCGCGGCATCGGCCACGACATCTTAAATCCTGTGGCCCGTATGAAACGCCTCTTAGGTTTACTTGAGGCTCAGGGCGGTGCCGACCCTGCGACTCTTGCAAACATTCGCGCAAACTTAAAACGTCTATCAAGCTATGCCGAACAGTTAAAGCTCATCTACAAGCGGCAACTTGGCGAGATCACGGACACTGCCTCAACGTCTGATGTCGCCAAAGAAGTGCGTGAGTTGGCTTCAGAATTATTGACCGACTCTGAAGCCATTGAAAAACGCATCCAATTTCAAGTCGATGCGGAATCGTCATGCGTGAGTCCGATCCCAGCATCTGCGTTGAGTCGCCTTATCGAAAATCTATGTAGCAACAGCATTCACGCAAGCCCCGAAGGGTCAACGCTTCAACTTAAGGTAGAACCAAACGGCGACCGCGTATCAATCATTGTGCAGGATGAAGGCAGCGGGATTCCTCCAGAACTTCAAGCGCGAATCTTTGAAGCGGATTTCACCACCAAAGGAAACAAGGGCACGGGCCTTGGTCTCTTCGTGGTAAAACAAGTCTGCGAACAATACGGCGGGAAGATCGCTGTTTCATCCAGTAGGAACGGCACCGCATTCATTTTAGATTTTCCCCGCATGGAGGTAAGCCCATGAGTTATCGTATCCTCCTCGTAGACGACGACAGAGAGAACTTGATGGCGAACGAGGCCCTGCTAAAAGCGAAGAGCTATCAGGTCAAAACCGTGCAGTCGGGCCAAGAAGCCATCGACACCATCAAGGCGGCGAAGAAAGACTATGCGCTCATCTTGATGGATTACCACATGGTCGGAATGTCAGGCGCAGAGGCGGTGGCGGAAATTAGGAAGATAAAACCGCACCAGCAAATGCTAGCCTATTCACTCGACGACAACCGCGATGTGATGCGCGAAACGTTCAAAGCTGGCGTGCTAGATTTTTTAGACAAGAACTCTGAGAACGAAGTGCTGCTATCAACTGTTGCCGCCTACTGTGAAAAATACGAGCAGAATTTCCGTTTGCTTAATGACGATGATCTTACTCATGACGAAAAAGAAGACTTCATCAAAAAAATGGGAATGATCGGGCGTTCAGAGAAACTCTATGAGTTGGCCCGCCAGATTGAAAAGATCGCACCATCAAAAGCAACAACGCTAATTTACGGCGAAAGCGGCACTGGCAAAGAGCTTGTGGCGCGTGCGCTTCATAAGTGTGGCGACCGAGCGAGTGGTCCATTTATCGCGGTCAACATCGCGGCAGAACAAGCATCGCTTCTCGATTCATCGTTATTTGGTCATAAAAAGGGCTCTTTCACTGGGGCTACGCACGATCAGGTGGGGAAATTCCAGCTTGCCCATCGAGGAACAATCTTTCTCGATGAGATCGGTGACATGAGTCTCGATCTTCAAGTGAAGCTCCTGCGTGTCTTGCAGGAAAAGGAAGTGACTCCAGTCGGGGGCACGCGGCCCATATCAGTTGATGTGCGGATCGTCGCAGCCACCCACCGCGATTTGCCAAAGCTCATCGCCGAAGGAAAATTCCGCGAAGACCTTTACTATCGACTGAGTTCGGTCATTTTAGATACTGCACCACTTCGCTCTCGGCCCGATGATATAGAGCCGCTTGTTGTTCACTTCACGAGGGAAGTCTGCAAAGAAAACGGTTTTGACCGTTCATTTCACCGCCGCTGTCTTGAGGTGTTCCGTGAGTATTCTTGGCGGGGCAATGTGCGCGAGCTTCGTTCGGTTGTTGAGCGGCATCTTATCGGCGCGGACTCGGACATCGTGCGTGCTGAAGACCTCGAAGCACTCTTGTACCAAAAAAGAGAAATCGAAGACCCAAGAACGCTCGAAGAAATCGACCGCTACCTTCACGAACAGAAGCGGCGGATGATGGCTGATGTGCTTAAGGACTCAAGTTCCAAGGCAGAAGCAGCCCGCCGACTCGACATTGCTCCAAACCGACTCCACTATTTCACCGAAAAGTACGGACTCGATCAGAAATGAGGTGTTTTACGATAGGTGCTCTGTGTTCTGTAGCAGCCTAAGCAAACAGGGATCAGAAGGGGTCGGCTTGAGTCGCTTTGGAAAAGCGACCCTCGGCCACAATCAAGGGGTTTTGAAGCCAGCTTTCTAATTATGTGAACCACTCACGCAAATTGCAGCTGTAGAATAGTGCCACCAAGCGTGGCCATTATAGAAATAATAAAGGTCGCCGTCATTACCACTATAAACAAATGAGTTCACCCGATCAGGATCGACGCCCGACGAAGACCAGAAAAAACGATACTTCATTTTGGTCCCAAACGCTTCTCTAAGACCATGATTTTCAGCTAAAGCGAAGTCAGAATCTCTATTGGGATAATCCCATTCTCCATTCCTATACTTCGGATATCCAGTTGGAAGTTTAAGACCTTTTTTCCAACAGAGTTGTGCTGCGGCTCTGTAAGAAAGGTTTCTTGCGATCGTGTTTTCAAAAATCAAACCAGTACCTACGACCTCTAATCCTTTATTGGTTTGACCATTTTTAGTCACATATTCAGAAATTTTGAAATGTCCGCGAATTATGCCATTCTCAAACCTCACAAAGCACTCTGAACCAACAGGTTCCGATTGAAATTCTGTAAACGCTGAACAGTCTTTTATTTGACTATTCGAATTAGAAATACCTGCAATCTGTGTTGATGCTTGTGATACTGAAGCAACCCCAAGGCATAGTAAAATCGCTACCCCTATATTTCTCATTTTGAGTCCTTCCGACAAAGCTTTCAGTAGGAGTACATAATACAAATAAAATTGCTTCAACCAAAATACGGTTGAAGCAGTGCAATGAGGACTTCATGGTGGCAAAGCCCAATCCCTAGCAAATAGTTCCGACCAAAACTCAATATCTCTGGGCGCCGGGCAATATAGGTCCAATAAGCAATATAAGGCATCCAGGCGCACGATCCCCCGGGAACTCCAATTAAGCCCCGCTCGGGATCTCTAATCCACCTGAACGCGCCTAGCAGCGCTCCCAAACCCGGCATTAGGAATAAATCATCTGCCCCGAATAACATAACGGCTTGGGCACGATTTTAACCCCCAAAGCCTTGGCCTTTTTAATGAGGTCATGGTCATCATAGTCGTTGGTACATAGTAAGATCCCCTGGCGGCTGTGGTGGCCGTCGATGAGTTCTGTGCCGAGTTTGCTGTCGTTGAGGCGGTAGTCCACCAAGATGGTGGCATCGGTCCCGTGGTGGGCGGCCAGAAGTTCTTGGCCCTTTTCAAAGGTCTCGGCGATCTCAAGAATCTCAAAGCCACTGTTCCGGAGGGCCCGTGGAACCGTATGGTCATCGTCGATGACTTTGAGTTTTTTGTGTGGGTCAAGGCCGACAAATTGGACCCCGGTTTGCGCCAGTGGTATTGTCACAACGAACTTTGTTCCTTGTGATAGGCGTTCAAAGTGAATTTTTCCACCCCAGGACTCCACATTCTTTTTAGTGTGGAATAGTCCCAGGCCGATGCCGTTGACCTTTCCAAAAGTGGCGCCACGGCCAAAGATTTTTGCCTCGGCTTCAGATGGGATACCACAGCCATTGTCTTCGACCTGAATAACGCAAACGGAAGAGGTTGAGGAAATCTTGAGGCTTATGTGGCCATCTTTACC
>JBCECD010000277.1:0-16007 GCA_039206745.1 Bdellovibrio sp.
TCTTTTCAACTTCGGCGATTTCCTTCTGTTGCACTTCCTTTTTCTGACGAAGATCTTCTTGGATCAACAATCTGGCAAATCCCGACATTCTTTCGCCGATTTCTTTCTTCTCGTCATCGGTGAGAGTGCGACCGTACATCCTCTCCCACATGCCGAAATCGACTTTCTCGTAAGTCGGTATATTAGTTTCTTTTTTCATATGAAGACTCCTTTCAAAGTCATGTTTGTTGGTGTCGTTAGTTTTACATTGAATCGTAAGTAAGAGCAGAACTCGTTTCTTGCTCCGCATTGTAATTTAGCTTAATAAATCGTCTTGTCTGGTCATTAGTTGTCATCAATAATGATCTTATTGAACAGGAAGAGGATCATATCGTGGCAACACAAGATCGTTGGTTATCAGTTGAAGAAATCGCAGAACACCTGGGTGTGTCCAAAGAAAGCATTTATCGCTGGCTTGAGCGTAGGAAGATTCCTGCTCACCGAGTTGGCAAGCAATGGCGTTTTCAAACAGACGAAGTCAATGAGTGGATTCGTCGTGGAGAAGCCTCGGACGACTCTTCTCCGAAAAGACCTTTTAGCGATAACGGGAAGGAAGTTTAGTGTCACTGCAACTTTCTTCCCTCATTATTGGCTACTCAGGTCGAACCGCAAGCCCTGAGCTTCTGAAGCAAGAAATAGATGCCTATATAGAGTTCAAGCGCACATACAAAGAACGTAAAGAAGCCGACAAAAAAGCAGCGACAACCACAACGGCAGCAGAGGTACAGGAGGTATGAATAAAAAATCTAAAACCAAAATACCGCGTCTGACCAACAAGGAAACCAACGAAACCAAAAAGGGAGAACTCATCCTCTTTCAAACCCAAGATGGACACACCAAGGTTCAGGTTCGCTTTGAAGACAACAGTGTGTGGCTCACTCAACGAGCAATGGCTGACCTTTACCAAGTTAGCTCTAAAACAATTTCGGAACACCTCCTGAATATCTATAAAGAAAGAGAACTTGATCCAAAGGCAACTATCTGGAAACTCCAGACAGTTCAAACTGAAGGAAAACGCCAAGTTAAACGAGAAATTGACCACTATAACCTAGAGGCCATCATGGCTGTCGGCTATCGTGTTAGGGGCTCAAGAGGAACCCAGTTCCGCCAGTGGGCCACAGCTCAACTAGAAGAGTACCTCCGAAAAGGCTTCCTGATGGATGATGAGCGTCTGAAGTCAGGCAACAATATCGGCGACGACTATTTTGATGAGCTGATTCTCCGTATCCGCGATATTCGCACATCTGAACGTCGCTTCTATCAAAAGATCACTGACATCTACGCGACCAGCATCGACTATGACAGCAAATCCGAAATCACTTACGATTTCTACAAAACCGTTCAGAACAAATTGCATTGGGCGATTCACGGACAGACTGCGGCTGAGGTCATTGTTAAACGTGCAGATGCCGCGAAGAAAAATATGGGCTTAACGTCTTGGAAGAATTCTCCTGATGGCCCAATCCGTAAAGCGGATGTTTCGATTGCTAAGAATTATTTGTCAGAAGAAGAGCTTACTGCGCTCAATCGCGTCGTGACCATGTATCTTGATTACGCCGAAGATCAAGCTGCAAGTCGTAAGCTGATGCACATGACAGATTGGGTGAAAAAGCTCGACGGATTTTTACAATTCAATGAAAAGAACATCCTCACGAATGCTGGAAAAATCTCACACCAGATGGCGCTCGATCATACTGAGAAGGAATTTGAGAAATACGAAGAGAGCCGTCACTTGAATGAAGCGACTAAACCCTTGAGCGATTTTGATAAAATGGTGAAGCAGCTACCGCCGGCGAAGAAAAAAAGGAAATAGAGATGAATGGAATCCAACTATGGCAAAAGATAACTCCATAAAACTATCAAAGCCTCCAGCAAACGAAATGTGTCCACCCGGTTATCATGTGGTCCGCGGACACGAGCGTGTTTGCCATTCGGGAGCCCGCACTTGGGTTGATGCCCATATTCGAAGAAATCGTGGCTCGAACCCTCAAGTACTATTGATCGAAAACATCCATCACTTGTACTGGGCTTCGAAGAAAAAATACGGTCAAGTCGGCAAAGTCTACGGATTTCCAGAGAATGCTGAATTGGACGCGGTTATCCAGTTTTGGCTCGATTACTGGAAGGAACAGGGATTTAAGTTCCCAGCAGGATTTGATCCGTTGTTGGTGAAAACGATCATTGCGATCGAATCTTCCTTCAAGCCTCAAGCGATAACAAAGGTCAAAGGCAGTTCGGCGACAGGACTCATGCAGATCACCAATGAAACTCGCGGAGTTCTCTCGGGCCGCCCAAGGAAAGGGTACCGCGAGTTAAAATCAGACTACCTCGAGATTTCGAGAACAGATGTACAAGATCCCATTGTCGCCGTCGCGGCGGGTACGCGCTGGATTGCTCATAAATATTCTATGATTCCGAAACACGCGAAAAAGACGCTTCATAACACTATCAAAAACTATCATTCCTGGGACAATGAAGGGGAGGCTTATGCCAAATCCGTGGAAGAGCTTTATCAAAAATCTAAAAAAGGCCGTTAGAGCATCAGCGATTCTGATGTTGGGAGCTGCCTCCGCTTACGCGGCCAAAGGCAAAATGCCAATCGATGACAACGAGATCAAACTCGCCGATGGGCGCACCGTTGAGGCCGTTCGTTGTGGTGCCCATTGCCATTGCTTGGTCGTTAAACGGGGGAAGAACACGCTGAACAAACAGTGTTATGAGGAGGAATTTGACCGCCTTTGGGATTACGCTTTTTTCGTTCCCGTTAAACCAGGGAATTATGTCTTCGACGTAAATGGAGACGGCGCGCCGGAAATCGGAGTGGCGACTTGGGACGGTGGAAACAACATCATCAATAGATATGCACTCGCCTTTTCCATGCAGGGCGACAAACTCGTCTATTTTGGACGGAAGAAATTTAATTTAGAGTATGGGGAATCCATTTATAAATAATCCGAGTAAAACTTGGTAACAATTCTGGGAACAAAAAATGTTTCCGGGAACAACGATTTTGTTCCCGGAATTTGCCTAGGTAACTTGTAACTCTTCGAAAAGACTCAGGTCGTAATCCGGATTCTGCAGAAAAAAAGTTCTATAAGCAGCCGCTAGGGTCCACCAAATTGAACACGCTGCGAATACTTCAACCACCTGTTATAGGTGATCGCAGGCCGCTTCTAACCACTAGGGTAGTTTTTTAAACCAACATGACGGACGAGGCTCTTGTAAAGCTCCGGCAAGAAAAGTATCCAATCGACATTGGCGGTTGGGGTAAGTGCTGTTGTTAGTGGCTTCAACTTGGGATGTGTCGAGAGTTTCAAAAGAAATTGGAAAGTCCCATGTCAATCTTAGAAAATCATAGGCCGCCTGTGCGGCTCGCTGGCAGCTTTGGGAAGACTCACTGTCAGAGCCCCATTTGCGATCGCATTGCTGAACAACCCCCATCGGGAGCTGAAGCTGAGGGGCTGGAGTCCCTTGAATCAATTTTGCAAAACATGTGTAAGGAGCATAATAATCAGCTTGTCCTTCCGCAGAAAATAGACTCAGGCCCTGTTCGTTGACGGGGCCTTCCCATTCAGGAGGAGCCGGCATGAATGGAAAGCCCCCAAAGAGATGACCTCCTTCATGGCAGATCATCATCCGGAGGGAATCCAGGGTCGTGCGTGGGTTTGTGAGAACGCCTTTATCGACAGTAATTTGAAAGTCGGTTTCGGTAGGGCGATAGGCTCCAGCGGAGGAGGTTTCTCGGTCATGATCAATTTCAATTCGAAAAGTTCCATTTTGTGACTGAGCCAAAGGCAAAAAGAAACTTTTGGCGGCAGTGAAGACTTCCGAGATCTCAGGGGAGAAAACAGGATCATAAGCCGGAGCCGGCGAGGCCGCCAAGAGACATAGGGTTATAAAATTCAGTAGAATGCGTAAGTGCATTTAATAAATCCAAATTCTATTTAACAGATGAAATCCAATGAATCAGATTCGATCTGCCTGTTAGGGAAATTGACATAAGAATAATAATTGCATGTGTGTCCTCTATAAACGCATTAAATCAACTTCATTGTGAATTATAATCTATTGAAGAAAGCTGCATAGATCGCGCCAAAGATCCCAGGTGTGAGGTCGGATGCATTTCAATACGTTCTCATTCTCACAGGGTTTTCATTTTTTAAAACTTCCTACCAATTATTTGCTGATTATATTTGGCATGGCTACATTGGCCGACATTGTAGGAAAGAGATCCTTAATTGGAGATGAAGTATGAGAAATAAAAGAAAAGTTCCTAGATTTAAATTGCAACGTCGACTCATGGTGGAACTTCCCGGATTGGGAAAACCAGGTTCTTTGGAACGTAAACCCTATCCTCCGGGACAACATGGAATGCAAAGAATTAAATACTCAGAGTATCGTTTGCAGCTGGAAGAAAAACAAAAAATTCGTATACACTACGATTTGCGCGAGGAACAGCTCTTGCGCTTAGTAAAGTCTGCCAAGCGCAATCGTGCTGGGGTGTGGGTCGATGTTCTTGTGAATTCTCTCGAAAGACGATTGCAAAATGTGATTTTTCGGGCTGGCTTGGCTCCGAGTCAAATGAGTGCCGGTCAGATGATTTCTCATGGACAAGTTCTCGTTAATGGTCGCAAGGTGGATATTCGCTCCGCTATTATTAAAAAGGGCGATGTTGTCGAACTCACTGCTAAAGGTTTAAAGAATCAAATTTATGTCCAGAGTAAGACGGCGCCTCGACTTCCGTTGCCGGAATGGATTGAGAAGTTTGAGACGATGGATTCGGTGAAAGTTCGGTTAATAGATGAGCCTACTATTGAGGCAGTACCGTTTCCATTTGAGAAGGCCTACTTTACCTCCTTCTATTCTAAGGTGAGCTAATTTTACGATAAAGTCCGCACGGAAGAGGGCTCGAGCGGTCCTCTTGCCGGTATATTATCGAGGTAAGGGTGTCTCTCTCCTGCATAATGCCATAAGAATAAATATGTCATTTCTCTTACGCATCACATGCCGTACAGTAGATGTCGGCAGAGAATGAATTTGAGAAATAGGAGATTTAGCATGATTCAAGCAAAAGGCATGGCCGCACAGAAGGCCAAAGCGGTATTGACACCATACTCCTTCGAACGACGTGATCCGAAATCTCATGATGTGGTGATCGACATCAAATACTGCGGAATCTGTCACTCCGATATTCACATGACTCAAGATGAATGGGGTTTTGGAGCACCATTTCCTATGGTGCCGGGACATGAAATTGCGGGTGTGGTTCGTGCGGTTGGCGCCGGTGTTAAAAAATATAAAGTGGGAGATCACGTCGGCGTGGGTTGCATGGTTGACTCTTGTCGAGAATGTGATCATTGCAAGCAGGAGCTTGAGCAGTATTGCATTCCTGGCAACACGATGACATACGGCTCGATGGAACGAGACGGATCAGGGGTCACTCAGGGTGGATATTCGAATGTTATTGTGGTGAATGAGGATTTTGTTCTCAATATTCCTAAGTCACTTCCTCTCGATAAGGCAGCCCCTCTTTTGTGCGCTGGTATTACACTTTACTCCCCTCTCACACATTGGAAGGCGGGGCCAGGTAAGAAGGTGGGAATTATGGGGTTAGGGGGACTCGGCCATATGGGAGTTAAGATTGCAGCAGCTCTTGGGGCTGAGGTCACAGTATTGAGTCATTCCGAAAGTAAGAGAGAAGATGCGAAGAAATTAGGAGCTCATCATTTTCTTCTGACGAAAAACCAAGAGGTCTTTCGTCAGAATGCTCTGTCATTTGATCTTATCATCAACACCGTCTCTTCATCTGAACTTGATATGGGTAGTTATTTTGGTCTTTTAAAAATGGATGGCACGATGGTTTCTGTTGGTGCTCCCGATAAGCCTCTGTCTATTCATCCTTTTCCTCTTATCATGATGAGAAGGAACTATGCGGGTTCATTGATTGGCTCGGTCAAGGAAACACAAGAGATGCTTGATTTCTGCGCGAAACATAACATCACGCCGGACATCGAAGTCATCCATCCTGAGTACGTGAATAAAGCCTATGAGAGAGTTTTAAAGAGCGACATTCGCTATCGTTTTGTTTTAGATCTGGGGAGACTCTAGTCAAGACTCCACGAGATAAGAGTTTTGATAGGGAGTTAGCTGGGTTTCAGTGTATTTTGTTGCGTAAATCTATGTTCTTCTCAATCTGCGAAACGATCGTATGAGATGATTTATTGAAATTATTCTCAAGCCCCATTGAGATTTCATGGTCGATGCCACTCTAATACTTATTTTTTTGTAATCTAGTTCCGTCCTATTACTAAATCCATGTTAAGTATTTTTTGAGTGTGGTTAAACCACTTGATTGCTCTGATATAACGTGTAACCAGGAAGGTAGTAGTGTGTTCTAAGTGCATTTGTGAAGGGGAGTGATCCACTTATGACTTTCTCTCGAAAGATTCTACTAATTTTTATTTTGATTTCGACTCTGTTTACCGCATTTTCCGTTATGTCGTTGATTGTTTTTGAGCAGGTCAAAAGTGAAAATGACGAACTTATCGAGGATAAAATTTATATTTTTTCAAAAGCGCAAAGCATAGCCAATATGGCTAAAAGTGTGGAAGCCGCAGGTGTTGATTAGCGGTAGAGTAGAGGCTTATGAAGCCTTCCAGGCGAGTCATTTGGAACTCAGGAAAAGCTTGAAAGCACTTCTTGAGGACCCTAAGTTTGGACCCTACGCCAGTGAAATAAAAAAAGTAGCAGACCTTGAGAAGCAGGCCGAGTCCATGGGGCGGGGACAGTTTATTGATAGAGTAAATAAGCGAATCCCTGTTGAACAGGTGGCAAGAGAACTATCTAAAACAGGTCTGCCATTTATCAAAGAAATGCATGATCGTCTTAAGCACATTGAACACAACTCACTTAAAAATTGGCAAGAGACCTCCAGATCTATTCAAAATATGCAAACGCGATCTCGCGACTTGATTAGGGTTGCTTTGATAGCGATTGCGGTCCTTATGCTAATGCTTGTACTGGCTCTTTGGGCAATTCTGCGCCAAAGAAACTTGCTTGATGAAAAGCAGAATAAAATTTTCGAGAAAGAACAAATCATTTCTCGCGCTCGCAAATCTGCTGTCGAAATTGTGGCACACGATCTCAGGAGTCCGTTAGCATCAATTCAAATGTGTTTAGAGTCGTTGGAGGAAGCTGAAGAAGAGGAGAGGGGGGCTCTTTTTCAGATCGGAAAAGGAGCTGCCCTGAGCGCACTAAATCTTATCAACCAAATTCTTGATCATGCAAAAATCGAGAATAACCAAATGTGTCTGGAAAAAACAAACTGCGACTTGAAGATGTTCTTGGACGATCAGATCAAGATGTATATGACAATCTGTTTGTCCAAGAACGTTCAGCTGGTTTCCCAGGTTGCTAGAGATATTCCGCATTGCCTTTGCGACACTCTTCGTGTGGGACAGGTTCTTTCAAACCTGATTGGGAACGCATTGAAGTTTTCGCCAGCAGGGTGTGTGATTAGACTGACAGTGGACCACCGAGGGAATGAGGTTCTTTTTACAGTAACAGACGAAGGCCCCGGAATAGAGCCGACGCAAGCGGAAAGACTTTTCGAGCAGTATTGGCAAGGCGTCGGTCCCACGAGAGGTGCTGGCATAGGTCTTGGATTATCAATTTCTAAATCTATTGTCGATGCGCATGGAGGACGAATTTGGGTTGTGAGCTCGGTAGGCAAAGGAAGTTCGTTTCATTTTTCTCTGCCTCTCGTTGATTGAAGTATGATGTTTCATGCCTTCTGAGGCATTACTAAAAATCTGGATAAATAATTTAGTTAAGGCATTCGCTTCCATAGACCGCATTGCCGTGCACTTCGGCTGGGGGCGAACTGCTATCGTACGTTATCTGAAGCGGCTTAAAGCCGATCCCGATCTTATCCAAGATGGGCGAGCAAGATCTTATGTGAAATCATGAAAGCATCGGTTCATGGGGGATTAAGAAACTCCCATTGTTCTTGCGGGAATAGTCTTAGACAGCTTATTTATGATTCGATACACTCCGTAGTATGAAGATTTCAAAACAAATGCTCATCAGCTTACGTGGTCGTCATTCCGCGAGAGCCTTTAGCCAGAAATTGAACTATAATTCCAATCAGATCAGTCGCTGGGAGAGTGGACACAGTCGAATGTCTTGGAGTGATTTCCTAGATCTCTGTGATCGTCTTAAGTTGCCCCTTAACGCGGCTTTTGCAGAGATGGAATTCCATCAAAGTCCTACGGACATCAAGGCGCTTTTTCAATATCTTTTACCAGGAAGAAAGTCTGAAGAACTGGCAAAAGTCTGTGGCGTTTCGAAACTCACTGTACAGCGATGGTTTAATAAAAGACTTTCTCCTCCTGTGGATTTAATTTTCAATATCTTTGGTACTTCTGGAACACCTTTAGGTCCGTTTCTCCAGCCTCTTTTAAGTTCAAAGAAGACATCTCCCGCATTAACGAAGTTCCTTGCAGCAGAGCAAGATCGGTTGTCGACGATGATAGAAACTCCGTGGACCATTGCTATCGCTTGTCTCTGCCTTTTAGATCAGTTCAAAGGTTTAAAT
Source organism: Bdellovibrio sp. (assembly GCA_039206745.1). Taxonomy (GTDB): domain Bacteria; phylum Bdellovibrionota; class Bdellovibrionia; order Bdellovibrionales; family Bdellovibrionaceae; genus Bdellovibrio. Next base: position 8,636 of record JBCECD010000277.1, read on the forward strand.
CTTGATCGAATCACATCGCAAATTTCTAAACAGACGGGTATCTCGAATCTTCAGGTGAAAGATCTTGTCCATCGTCTCATTCGTACGCGTCTGTTAAGTTTTGATATTGAAAAAAATCAGTTCTCTGTCTCTCAAGGCCCTACTCACTTTGAATTCCGCGATAGTTTTCAGTCCTTCATGAACGGAGTTCAATTTTGGGCTCAGTTTTCGCGAACCTTGATCGATCAGAAAACGGAAAAAGATCGTGGAGAAAACCATATCTCGTATTTGATTTTTAATTGCCAATCTCGAGAGGTTCAAAAAATTCATGAAAAAATTATCAACCTTTACAAAGAACTCACTGAGATCAGTCAGCAGGCCGAATACAGTGGTTCTGCCGATCGTACCTTTGCTCTAAATATGCATCTTCACAATGTAAATCATCCAGCCCTTGGTGCACTTATCGAACGATGGAATCGTCGCTAATGTTTCAATAGCGATATATTCGAAACACTATTGAAATGAGAAAAGGTGTTCGCCTGAAAAGCCTCTACTGCAGGGTGCCAGTGTGTGGTAGTATCCGTCCATTCAAATCAATAGGAGACTGATCATGAAACGTATTCTGATGTTATTCTTAGTTCTTTTTTTCAACTTCTCTTTAGCTCATGCCAATTCCGATAAAGTGTATTATTGCCTCGATATGAAAACAGGGGGCGATGGTGGCAAATTCAGTGCAGCAGGTTCGGTCGATAAAGATGGCAACGGCCAAATTATCTATTCTGGCTTAAGCAGCTCGAACGAGGGCTGGCTTTTGACCCTTACCGAGGATGGTAAGCTCTTCAATGCAGATCTTATGGTTAAACAAGGTGACAGCTTTTATGTCGGTCAAATTTCTTATGAATCTTTTCAGCTACGCTTGGAAATTAAAGGACGCAAACTTATTTGCGAATAGAGAGGATATATCAATGAAAAAATCAATTATCACCTTTCTCACGGCGAGTGCCTTGGCCCTTTCTGCACAAGCAGCGACAACATCTTCTCTCTTTGTCAAAGAAGGTCGTTCTTTGATCAATGTAGAAGACTTGATTCAAGATGAAGTGGATGTCCAAGTTGAATACGGCTACGAGAAATTTTGTTACACTGGCAATGTTTCATTTGTTGTCAAAAAAATGAAGTCTTGGATAAAGACAGATTTCTTTTTCTCTGGTGGTGGCGGCGGCTTTACAATACAAGGTTTCAAGGTCATTCATGGTATCATGACTTACGATATTGCGCTCACTCTTGAAGATGAAGTTGTACCTGGTGAGTTCAGAACAGTTTTCATTAAACCTTGTCCCTAATTTGAATGTATTCATTAAAGTTCGAATTGTGGCATACAAATAGCATTTGTATGCCACGTAGTAATAAGGAGTAAATATGAAGAGATGGCAGTCTATTTTAGTAATTTTTGCATTTTGTGTCGGTTGTACAGACAGTCATAAAGAAGACCAAGCTTCACCCAATGTGCAACCGGTAGGACCAGCTAAGCTTGAACCTTCAGTCCGTGATCAAAAATATCACACCGAAAATACTGAAAACATCCTTAAAATTTACCTTGGCACTAATCTAGCCGCTGAAATTAAAGGCGGTAAAATTATCAGCGAAAGTTCTCGTTTCGTTGCTTATAATAACGGTGGATCTATTGAACTTATGGGTAAAGATGGCTCAAAAATTTATTCTTGTGACTCGAACTGTTTAGTCAAAGTAACCAACTCCTTCGCGAGCGTTCAGACTGGTGCCGGCGATGGCGTTATATTTGATGCTAACAGCGAAATAATGTTTACTTCGTCGACTGATGAAAAGACGTTGTACAGAATTAGTGAGACGTTTGCGTCGGTGTCGAGCCGTTCAAGCGCTATGCTTTTTAGAGTAGGAAGCAGATCTTCCATTTATACTTGTTCAGATGTTGCTTGCGACATTCTAGTTTCAAACAGCTTTGCAGCTGTCGTAGAGCAAAAATTGGGAACGGGGTCTATTATAGGAAGTAGCGGAACGCCGATATATTCGTTTAGCGTCCCTGGACCTGTACAAATCTCTAATAATTTTGCGGCCGTTACTCATGAATATAGCGCCGTTATTTATCACTCGAAGAAGGGAAGTATTTTTTCAGCTTCTGTTCCTGTTCGTATTGAGCTCAGTGATACTACCGCTGTTGTTTCCCAAGGCGGTGTTTCTAGTTTTAAATTTAATCAAAATGGAAACAGCTTTTAGAAAGATAGATTTTCAAAACACTAGTCTTCGGTAAAAACAGCGCCTTCTTTCCTTACAGAAGTCTGTAAGGAAAAATTGGTGACCTCTGCTTCCAGAAAAGCAATGTCACCAGAACCCCATGATTTCATATACTTAGAAATCAGGAATTATGACCATCTTCGAGGCGAAATAGCCTCTTTATACAAAAGTGGTCTTTCTTTAAGGGATATCGAAAAAAGGATGTCTCTGTCAAAAACTAAAATCCGAGATCTTTTACTACGGGCGGGTGTGCCTTTGCGCTCTCTTGAGAAGTCATCCATGGGAGCTAGCGTTAGAAGTCAAATGAAGTGGAACATCAAACCTCCTTACGGGTTTTGGTACGTCGAAGGCTTGATGCAGCCGCACCCGGAAGAATACCCGGTTTTACTAGGCATCATCAGACGATGGAAATCGGGTGATTCGCTTAATTCTATTGCGACAAGATTGAATGACAAAGCTGTTCCATCGCCAATGGGCAAGCAGTGGTCATGGAATTCCATCAACAACATTATTCAAAGAGTTATTAACAAAGAATTGGTCGAAAGGAATGGAAAGTATGAACTTAAGTAATTTGATTCAATGGTCGCTAGGGGTTGTCTTAGGCATGGCCGCGATTCACCACTTGGACGACTTCCATAAGGGAATTATTAAAGCACAGGCGAAGCTTATCTATGAATCAAGAACCTCGTCCTGGGGCTCATCAAATTTCTTAAAAGGCACAAATGCAAAAGCAATTAACGAAAGAAAAGGAGGAATCAGCAGAAATCAAAACAACTAACCAAGGAGGTATAATGATTAAAAAGACATGTTTATATGTTCGCGTTTCAACGATGGATCAAGTAGGGGGAGCAGAAAGTCAGACTCGCGCGCTAGTTGACTGGTGTGCAAAGCAGGCAGTAACAAATTACGAAATCTATACAGATCACGGTATTTCAGGAGCAAAAGAGTCAAGGCCTGCATTGAATCGGCTTATGCAAAGTGTAGAAAACGGCGAGGTAGAGCAGGTCGTAGTCTTCGCCTTCTCGAGATTCGCTAGAAGCACAAGTCATCTTCTGAAAGCACTTGAAAGATTCAAAACGAAGTCCGTCCGTTTTCAGTCAATTACTGAGAGCTTGGACACAAATAGTCCGATGGGCCTAGCACTTCTCACAATTTTAGGATGTCTTGCACAATTGGAGCGCGAGTTGTTGAGAGAGCGTGTTTTAGCGGGGATGAGAAATGCAAAGGCCAAGGGAGTGAAAATAGGACGTGAGCGTAAACGCAACGACGTTCTCATTCATAGCTTGCTGGAGGCTCAGTTAAGTTTCCGCGAGATAGCAAAAATTGCGAAGTGCTCGCACGGATCTGTCTCCGCTTCTAAGAAGGAGTGGCTAGAAAAGAAGCGAGCAAACGAAAAGCTTAGCAACGAAGCCAGTACAGTCCCGATTGAAGACCTGCCACGGCCGGAGATCATAGTGGCAAGGATCGAAGATATGATTTATCAAACTTATGACTGAAGATGATGGAGCCTAGAGGCTCTTTTTTTATTTCCGGACGGGAAGGTCGGCATTATTGAAGTATGCCCAGCCTTACGGACCAGGTTTGTCTCTAGCAAAGGCGTACCCCATCACTATCGCACAAGGATGAGGTATTGTTATCTGTCAAAACCTAGACCTTTTGTTCGCGAAAACGGCCTCGGTAGCGGTAAAGAAAATTTGACGAAATGGCGGCCCCATAAAGTCTGTTTAACTTTGATGGCCTGGCGTAGCGAACGATTTCCTTCTGAAGCGGAGCGTATTTCGTTTGCCGAGAATCTGGGCTCTAATTTATTCTGGAGGTTCTCATGAGATGGATGATTGGTCTTTTAATTTCGCTTTCAATGTTTTTCGCTTCTTTCGCTAACAGCGCTTCGAAAACTCAGACGATAACGGGAACCATTCAGGGACTGGGATACGCTGATCCGTCTGCTACAATTGAGATTGCCGCCGATGGCAGGGGAACAACAATCCGGCTCGGTTCAACAGCTCATCTCCAAGAGCTTGGCCTGACTAAAAACGTGCTTGCCATGGGCATGAAGGTCACAGCTGTAGGTCGTTTAAGTAAAGGAAATACACAAGACGAACTAGAGGCCGAGTCGCTCGTCATCAACGGGCAAACATATAAACTGAAATAGGCACCCCAAAACCCCTGCGTTTCTGAATCCGCGATAAAATCGAGATAAGAATCCATGGGCTCCGAAGCCCGCTTCAAAAAGCATGGCTGCGCCCCACAAGGCTCCTATAAACGATTACGCGCCCCGAGTAGAAGGATTTGGTTTTGTTCTGGTAAAAACTTCATGAACGTCAGAATCATTACAACTGACAGCTTTAAAGATATCAGGTAGCTTTCTTCCCGAATGTAAAATAAAAACGGTTTCGGATTGGAGACAGTGGAAATAAATTCCACAACATTTGAAACCAGTATCCAGGAGTTAATTATGAAAGTTTTTTTGACTAGTTTGCTGTTTTTTTCAACCTTCACTGCGCATGCATTTGAATTCGAAGGTCGTTGGACTGTCGAGAAGACAGAGTGTGTTGACTCTGGAAATGCTTTAGTAGCTTACCCAGGTAGTTTTGATGTTCGTTGCACTGAGCCTATCAAGGAAATAATTTTTGGACGCGACTTTGATAGCGAAGGTATACGCGTCCAATTGCTTAAAATCTCTGAATCAAATAAATACGATTGGTGGATAATACACTCTTTACGTAATTCAAATTTCGTTTCTCCATATATAAGAGATGAAATCAGTTTATCCGAGGATAGTGTAAATTATAAATTTTATAAATTACCTGCACCTTTAGATGATACCAGCACTGAAAAATACACATTTGATTTAAGAAAAATAAGTACAAATAAGTATAAGCTAGTTCGTCAATATATGTTTAAGAACCCTGGTTCCTTTTACTTTAAGAATAAGCTTCAAAATGTAACCCAAACGTTGTACTTGATACGATAATTCGTAAATTTACTTTTCTAAGTTTTTAAATAGAGCTGCATTCGCTTTCAAGTAAAATGAATATCAGGATAGCGATTATATCTTATCCTGGTGTCCAAAGCATTTGATCAGTTACAAAAAGCAAAGATGATTTTCAAACTAAGATCGTGTATTGATAGCACTACGATTTGTAGGGTTTGGCGATCAATCGAGCGGTCTATGGATGACCGTTGAAAATCCGCTCGGTAGCGATCCGGTCGGAAAGATGCTAGAGCTACAGAAAAGGCCACGACAAGCGTGGCCCTTCAATATGACGATTCTTGCTTAGGGTCGTGAGTCGCTTAGAAGAAGCACTCCTCGGCCACAATCAAGTGTTTGATGACCACGCCTCCAACGTAAACGCTGCGTATTACAGGTTTAGCCGGGCGCTGGTACGGTGTGTAGCCTGAGGTGTTTGGCGTACTCAAGCGGCGTCATGACCGATTTGCCAGCGGCGATCCGCTTGAGACTCATCAAGAGGAACTGGCGTGGGTCAATATCATTTTTCTTGCACGACTCGATGATCGTGAAGTGCGTGGCTGCGGTCGCAGCTCCCGAGTGATTATTGGAGCCATGGTAGTTTTTTCGGCCGATCACCGCTGAGCGTATCGTTCTCTCGGCTTCGTTGTTGCTGAGGGGTAATCGAATGTCGTCGAGGAAGAGCGTAAACCCCTCCCAGCGCTTCAAGTGGATTTGACGATCCAAAGATCGCGAGCAGCTGCCACTCTTTCAAAATTCCGGCCAGGCTCATTGTGCTTTGTGACAATGTGTCAATGGGGGGGGCGGCAAGCAGTTGAAATCACCTAGTTTCTTAGCTACATAATTACTTTATAAAATAAAAAGTTAATCCCACAAATTGGAGGAGGAATAGTTCATGCAGCTTAACTTAGACCATCGCGTTCGATTTCTTTACGTGTTTTTGGTAGTTAGTTTTTTCTCTCAACATGGAATCTGTGTCGAAAATTGGGTTAAGGTGCGTCGTCCAGCATGGCAGGTAGATTCAGTTCATGAGTATGATCATACCTGGGGATGGACTCTACCGAACAATTTGATGAGCCCGGATGGGAAAATTATTGCCTTTCTAAAGGGTGATCATCTGAATTTCTACCAAGTATTAAATTCAAAATTATTTAGTTCGATTAAGGTTGGATGCAGTCTCCCTTCCGGAATTCCCAATCTCAGCATTAGTCCGGATAACAAACTGGTTGCGGTAAACTGCGGTGGCAATGTGGCAGTCCAACAAGTTAGTGATGGCAATACGATCACGAATATTAATCTTAGACCTAATGCTTTGATTTTAAATTTAAGGTTTTCCCCTGATAGTAAAAAATTGGCGCTGGTTCTAAAGGATGGTGATGCAAAAGATAGTTGGAAGGCCTTTGCGACCAGTGTTTGGGAGGTGTCGTCGGGCAAGTTGAAATGGGGCGAATTACCAAATAAATTTGGACAACCAGATACGGGGGACTTCACTCCACCACTTGAATTTAGCCCAGACGGCAGTATGATTTTATCTCTGATAGATCCAGTTATACTGACCATCCGTGATGCAGGTACAGGAGATTTAAATTATTCGCTGAGATGTGATAGTACAAATAGTAATTGGCGACCTCTACGCCAAAGGACTAAGGCCGCTACCTTCAGTCTTGACGGAAAAACTATAGTTGTTGGGTCCGAAAATGGAGAGACGTGCTTTTTTGAATCGAAGACAGGAAACCTCTCGAAATCTCGTAGTTCATATCTCGATATTGAAAGAGTCGCCATAAGTCCTAGTGGGGATTCTTACCTATTTGGGGGAGAATTTTACTACGACCACGAAAAACATATAACTATTTGCGAGACCTCCATTCCAAATTGTTACAAGTTTTCTGAGGGATCTGGGGAAATCTTTTTTTCTAAAAATGACCAAATCTTTTTAAGAAAGGGGTCAAGTGTTTTTGTGCTATCGCCATTTTATGAGACAATTGCGCAGGGCCTTACCGATCTTAAAAACCCAATGGCCGAGGCTTGTAAGTGGGCTCAGTCAAATAAATTAGTAGGTCAATATTATGCGAAAGCAAATTGGCTCGTAATGGAAACATCCTTTGATTGTAATCGAGCTTACAGTTTTCAGTTTAAGATTAGCAATCGCGAAGC
>JBCECD010000277.1:16017-19010 GCA_039206745.1 Bdellovibrio sp.
GTTCTAATGAGCTAGAAGTATCTCTGAAGGATGGTAAGTTGGTTGTGAAAGAGATTAGGTCCTCGAGGTATAACGCCCCTGGTAGTCAGACCTTGTTGACTGCTACAAAGAAGTTTACAGCCACGGAAATTCGAACAATAGATTACTCACAGGTGGCCGATTACCTACTGGTGAAGCTTGAATTGAATGGGGTTCGAGAGGAATTCAATGACCGGTTTGAACATAAAACTGCTGTTCCGGGAGAACCCTATGTCGAAACTAGCTCCAATCCAAAGAGCAAACACGAACTGATGACTATGGAGTTACGTTTCCGAGGGGGAAAATACCCTGAGTTTCACTACAAAGATTCAACCAGCGATTTTTTGTTGCCCCTAAGAAAGGTTTATTAAAGGTAACCAAAACCAGCCCAAAGACATATCCTAAAACTACCACCGATGTCCCTAAGTTCTCTATACTTTGAGGGCATACGAGTTGCTAAGTAAATGTTCTACATAGTGACCATAGACGGCATGATTTCACGGCGGAAACTCATACTGGTTCAATTCAGATTGGTTTGAGCCAGCCCCCCAATCATGGCCCCATAATTGCTGTTATGCCGTCTGAATAGGCCGCCCGTGCACGATTTTTGTAGTGGACTCACATGTCTCGCAAATGATTGAGGGAGCGGCGCAAACAAGCAATTAGGAGATCTACTCTATGAAGATATACATGACTTTTGTGGCTCTTTTATCGGTGTCAGCCAATGTTTGCTTCGCATCACCTTTAAGCAATCAAAACCCAACAAGAGAGAGTCTTAGCGAGATTTTGTCTTATGATTTTGATTGCGAGACTATTTCCACAGATGATCCGCGTTTGGCCGACCTCGAGGGCGCATGGAAAAAGCGAGGTGAAATTCTCTCTCGCACCTTTAATGGCTTTGAATTCCGCTTTAGAGTTTATTCAAATGAGCCTTCTCGTAAGCCACTAGTGTTGTTGCGCAAAATCTCGGATCTGAACCGTCGAGATGGTCAATATCTGCAGCTTGATTCGATTGCTCAGCATGGTGAAGCCTTTTACATCACGACTTGGTATGAAGGCGGTACGGGAAATAGGTCATACCGCTGCGAAATCAAGTAAAGACAGCAGGCAGATTGGAGCTTTTATGGCCGAGCTCTGTGCGAACTGGTTTTGGACCTCGATTGTTTCTCGCGCCTCAGGGACGAAAAAGGGGCCGACTGACCTAGCCTTTGAATATTAACCAAATCGTTGTGCGGTGCCGAAGTTTAGGTAGGGGTGAGCCTTGTGGAGGGCTGGAAAGGGCCTCCGCTCACCTCGCTACCGACGCATGGCCACTGCTCCCAAAAGGCCGGATTCCTGATTCAAGGGTGCCGCTGGAGGGAACTTCGACTGCCGAAAAATGGCGCCATAAACAGATTTAACAGATATGGGATCGGTAGTGAGGCGGTCAAAAAGGGCAGGGGCTATCCCAAAAGGTCTAAGAACGACTTTACGCGCCCCTGACAGAACGATTGGGGCCTGTTGAAAAAGTCCCGCCGCATATTGTCTTAAGAGTCGACCTCAGATCAAATTGGTTTGAGGTGAGCCATGCAAGGTCAGCATCATTATCAGCCAGAGCTTTTTAGCCAAATTGATTACGAGCAGCTCATTCCACCCAATCACTTGCTGCGGAAAATCGACAAGGTTTTGGACCTTTCTTTTTTAAAAGAATTAACAGCACCACTTTACGTGAATGAAAAAGGTCGCCCATCGATTGATCCCGAAGTTTTCGTGCGCATGGTGCTGTGAATATCTTTATAATATAAATTCTGACAGACAGCTCTGCGAGGAAATTGGCTACAACCTTGCTTATCGTTGGTTTTGCAAATTATCACTTACAGATAAAATCCCAGATCACTCATCACTGACACGCATCCGTGATCGTTTGGGCGAAAAGACTTACGAAGATATTTTTAACCGTGTGGTTGACCAGTGCAGATCTAAGGGTCTTGTAAACTTAAAACAGGTCATGATGGATGGTTCAATCATTAAAGCCAATGCTTCGCTTTATGCGATGAAAGAACGCGACGAAGAAAAGGCCGATGATAAAGATGACCCACCACCACCATCTAATGGCGCCGTATTTTCAAAAGACGGATTTAGTAATAATGATTTTAGGCAGCGAAATGTTGAGGGTAAAAAGCTCTCCAACAAAACTCACGTAAATACCAGCGATCCCGAGGCAACATTGTCGGGCAAAGCCTTCGAGTCAAAATCTCTTGCCTATAAAGCACATCACACAATAGATGCAGACTCACGGGTGATCGTTGATTGTCATGTGACGACGGGAATAGTTAGTGAAGTAAAGACCGCCTTGGATCGAGTTGATGCGGTTCAACGTCGTTTGCAAATGCATATTGAAGAACTCATTGCGGATCGTGGTTATGGATCAGCTGAAAACTTAGAGAGTCTTTCTCGGAAAGATATTAAAACCAATATTCCACTTTGGAGTTCAAAAGTTGGCGAAACGTTTTCGAAAGAGCTCGAGTTTGGTTTTAATGTTGATGTTGAGAATAAAAAGGTCTTCTGTCCCGAGGGGCATGAGATGAAATACTCATCTGATGATCGTACTGGCCGACGAAGTCTTTGGACTTTAAAGAAAAGTATTTGCGGTCTTTGCCCCCGCGCGAAAGATTGCATGACAGATCATGAATACAAACATCGCTCAAAGCGTTTAGCAGTGCCAGATCACTATGAACTCTTTAAAAAAATTCGAACTCAGCAAGAAGATCCCGTCTTCAGAAAGAAACTCTGGCAGCGGATGTGGAAGATGGAGGGCATTTTTGCTGAAGCAAAAAGCTTTCACGGACTTCGTCGTGCCCGCTATCGCGGGCGTGCAAAGGTGCAGATGCAAGTTTACATGATCTCGACTGTGCAGAACCTCAAACGCCTCGCGAACAATCTTTACGGCAATTTGACTTCGATCTTTGAAATCTTCGAAAGTTGGCTCTTTGCGG
>JBCECD010000278.1:0-17853 GCA_039206745.1 Bdellovibrio sp.
TTTCCCTACAGCCCATCGCTATGAAATTCGCACACGCGCCGATGTTGTCGGGCAAGATATTTATGAGGGTGTGACCGAGTCAATTTCCGCCAGCGGAGCCCGCGTGAAATTGCAGCGAGATATGGGCGAGGGATCCCAATCTTTGCGATATGTCGATGTCATTTTTCCTGGAATCCGAAACCTGAAAATCAAGTCCAGAGTGGTGGAGTATCGGGACAATGTTCTCCGGTTGAAATTTAAAGACCTTTCCAAGACAGACCGTGAGTATCTGATGGATTGGATGCAGTCTCAAACTGAGACAAGAAATGAAAAACCCGGATAAGTCCGGGTTCTGGTTAAGTTATTTAAAAAGTGTACCGAAAAGACTCAAAAGCATGAGGTCCGTATGACGAAATGGAAATTGAAACCTGTTTCTTTGTTTAAACAAATGGCGGCAGCAACTTCTGTCGTCAGCATGTGTCTTGCTCCGGTGGCGCAAGGTGCGAGTGTTGCGAATGAGAAGAAGGTGATCAATCAATATCTGAAAGACACCGGAATCGCGACAAAGAAAATGACTGTGGGAGATTTCTGGAAGAAAGTCCGTCATACTTATCCTGCGAAGATGCGTTCGCAAATGGACTTGTGGGTTTCACATCATCGCAATGAGATGATGCCGAAAGTGGAAGCGAGCAGCTTTAAAGATGCCAAGGGTGTTGAGCAAGTGAGACTGGTGATCTCTCAGAGTGGTGGACAAAGTATCACGGTGACATTCACGGGAGATGAAACTAAACCTTTGAAGATCAACTCAGCGACCTTGACGGAAGAGGAGTTGGCTCAAGATGATCTTAATAAGTTGGCTCGCTTGCTGGTGGAGAGGGATCCCGCTATCGCGAAAATGACTCAAAAGAAGATCCCGGTGCTTAGTAAAACCCCCGTGATGTCTGCGCAGGAGTACTCTAAACTGACGGCAAGACAAAAAGCGGAGTACCTGATCCGTTTGCGTTTAGCAATGGAGGCTGCGCAAAAAGTATTCAAAGCAAAATACGGCGCGCAGGCCTTGCAGGACTTGAATCGTAAATATGAGTGGGTCTATCAGGTCTTTTTTGGAGAAGAAGCTCAAGCGGCTGGTTTAGAGGGAAAGCCTTGTATCATTGCCGGTTATCTTTCTATCTACGGTAAAAATTCCTGCGGAGGAGCCGAGGCGGGACGAAAACGACTCGAATCCGATATGGAGCTTTCAGGGGCGAACTGTGCTCCGAAGGAAGTGTCTTGCAACCCGATGGTTTACGGCTATCGTAATGACGGCAACACTTATTGTGTCGCCTCTTCTCAAGTGAAATTTGCAACAGAAAATTGTAATAAGCAATCGCCTCTGAGAACGGGATCGCCACAAGAAACGGCGGAGAACAAAAAACGTATCATCGAGTCTTTCTTGAAGAGAAAAGGTTTCGATAAACAATTAAAACTGGCTGAAGATCCCAATGAAACAGATCCCAATAAGAAAATAAAAATGAGTCGGGAGAACTTAACGGACTCCGATTTGCAAATGATCTCCTCTTATTTGGGCGAGTTGCAGAATTATATTAATACGGCGATTCACGAATGTAATAGCGGAGAGCTGAAACAAATCCGTGAAAAGGTCTTGAAGAAAGACGCGACACGGGGTGTGTCGGATCAAACGTCCGCATGTAACGAAATCGAGACGCGCGCATTTGATTTGCAGAGCTTTGCTGCGAACCCATTGCCCGCTGAAGAGATTAAAACACCTCCTCCTGTTGTGCCTGTTCAAGTCGGTGGAGAGGATAATTGCGGCATAGATAAGCCAGGTTCTGAAAAGAACGAGGCCGGTTCCTGCACATGTAAAGCGGGAACTAAAGAAGAAGGTGGTCAGTGTTTGGTGATTGCTGCCGGTGGCACTGGCGATTTGCCTCCTGCTCAGGAGAAACCAAAACCAGTGAAAGAGAAAAAAGATGATGATTCCAGTTGGGGAATAGGTGGATGGCTTGCAGCTCTAGGTATTGGAGCTTTAGTCGGGTGGGGTCTTTATAACCTCTTTAAAAGTGATTCCAAGTCTAAAAAACCTGTCTATGTTCCACCAGCTCCAGTGCCGGGTGCAACAATAACTCCCACTGTAACTCCTACGACCACGCCTTCAACATGCATCTCTCCAAGCGTATGGAATGGTGTGATCTGTCTGGCGCCGGCGGCCCCGACAACGGAAGGTGGAACAACTCAAGATAGCGGAGTGAGAGCGGGTGGAGCCCGTTAGGGTTCCGCCAGAATCCAATGATCACCCAGCCAACTCCTCACCCTCAGCCAGAAACTCCGTCAACGCCTCCTTTAAAACGGGAGGCGCCGAAGTCTTCGTACGGCGAGAAGATCTTCAACCGCTCGAATGAGAGCTTGGATTTCGATCAGCAAACGGGCTTCATCGGTGGGCCTACTAAACGCAAAGGCTTTCGTTTAGCGATGTGGTCGTTCTTAGCGTCGTTTATAGATCTATTGGTGTTGATCAGTATGACCTGCGTTTTTCTTATTGTGTTTTCCTCTGTGGTGAAGGCCTCGGCATCGGGATTGGTTCTCGATATTTTCCGTTCCCATGGGCGAGAGATGTTATTCGCTGAAGTCTTTTTCGTCGCGGGCTGGTTGTACATGGTGAGCATTCGCGGACTTATGGGGTCGACTCTGGGTGAATGGGCTTGTGATTTGCGCTTGGGACAGCCTCATGAGCGTTTGCAATCAGGATATGTCATCAAAGTGGCCTTGCGAAGCACGGTGATCTTACTAACAGGCATTGTGACTTTGCCTGTTCTATCTCTTTTGTTGGGGCGCGATGTGCCCGGCATCGTTTCAGGTCTGCGTTTATTTTCTTTGAAGTAAAGTGAGCACTTCATAGTGCACTGTTTGAGGGAATTGGTCGACAAGGGCCACCTCGCGGAGTTCATAACCTGCGTTCTGTAATTGCACGAGATCCCGCACCAAAGACTCTGGAAAACAAGACATGTAGATAAAGAAGGGTGGTCTTTGTTCTAGCGACAAATTTTGCAAAGGATCTAAAAAATGCATCAATCCCGAGCGCGGTGGATTGGCGAGGACACCATCAAATTGCGAAAAATCCCGAGTGAGTTTTTTCTGAAAATCCCCACGATGAATTTCAATGCGATTCTTTAAGTAAGATAAGTCAGCAGGGAGGTTCTCTAAAGTGTTCTGCAAACCCTCTAAAGAAAGCGCATCAATTTCACAGGCCGTTAAGTGATCGCAAGCAGCCAAAGCTGGCAGCGTGAGATTGCCGATCCCCGAGCCGAACTCGAGAAGTCGAGCTCCGGAAAAGTGACGGACCCAGGACGAGATGATATTGCAAATCAATTGGTTTGCCTTAAGGCTGGGCTGAGTGAAGCTGGCGATTTGGCAATAGAGATCCACGGCGCGCTCCCCGATCCAGGTTTGAAACCACGGATGTAATTCGGGTTCGCGCAGCTTCCACTCTTGGCCATTCCAGAAGGGCACTTTTCGGCGTTGCCCGATTTCCACGAAGGCGGATTTTTGTAAAACATGCAAAAGATGCTGTTCATCTAAAAGGGCTTTGATGTCGATGTTGGCACAATCCAGCCAGGCTCCACGTCGTCCATGGGGACCGACCCGGAGGCGGATAGAGGCTTTACTGAAGGGCCATTGCAAGCGGCGGAACTCCGTCAGCCAATTTTGCAAGGGAATTGATAATTGAGGACATACGGCGAGGTCAACGATCTCTCTTTTTTCTTTATGATAGAGGCCTAAGTTGCCATTCTCCCAGCTGAAATCCAAACGATCACGCAAATGACCGGCTCCAGCAGAGAAGATTTGTGGCTCTAAAGAAAATGACAGAGAGGCTCGGCTAAAGAGCTGAAGAAGATGTTCCTTTTTGTTTTTTAACTGCTCTGAGTAGGGTTGGTATAGCCATTGGCAACCCGAGCAGTGCAAACTAGAGGGGCAGTCCAAGAGATTGTCCTCAGAGAATTGAGAATTTATCAAAGTATTTCTCATGAGAGAACTTGCCCTGGTCGGCCTTTTGAGGTATTCATATTCACCTAATTTTACCAGGAGTTCGGAGGGATGATGAGAAGTTTATTATTTTTTTTCATTATAGGTCTAATTTTGCCGTTCTCTCCTCAGGCTTCAGCTGTGAGCAACCCTTGGCTTCGTACTTGCCGTGTTGATGCTGGACAATTTTGGGTTTTAAAGAGTTCTGTGGGTGAGTTGTCTCTGTGTTTCTTTGGTGATTATGCTGTGGGTGCTGAGGCCTTCTTTCTTTTCAAAACGCGTGCTGGTGTGGCGGATGCAATTCAGGCTTATAAAAATCGCAATTCCTCGTCTTCGCGTGGCGGTGTCTGTGGTTCCTTTGGTGCGGAAGTTGTAGAGGGAAAAGACACTGCAGGTCAGACTTTTAATGTTTGCCGCTTTTCCGATCAGTCTCTGATTGAAGAGACAACTTTGTGGCTCGGCGCAGGCGCTGCCGGCAGTGAGCGATTGGATGAGGCTTTATCCAAGACCTATTGATTGACACATTCAGGACCATCTTCTAGCCTTTGAGGCTATGAAAAAACGGGATGTCACTCTTTCACAATTTTTTGTAAGTACAATTTCTTTAATCGTTTTCGGCGGTGCTTTTTCTGCTTGTCAGGTTAAGGATGCTAAAACCACTTCTTCTGAGAAAAAATCTGCTGCTTTAGGAGAGTTTGTCAGTCAGACGCACACTCTTCTGGGTGAGGCGAGACAGATGACTTTTGTTGGTCCTAAGTCAGGTGAGGGTTACTTCAGTGCTGATGGCAAGAAGATGATCTTTCAGAGCGAAAGGGAGCCGGGAAATCCTTTTTATCAAATGTATGTGATGGATCTTTTCACTGGAGAGACCACGCGTGTGTCACCGGGCAAAGGCAAAACCACATGTGGCTGGATTCATCCGTCCTTAAAGCAAGTTCTATACTCTTCAACTCATCTCGACCCTGAGACGGAGAAAAAAACAAAAGTAGAATATGAAAGCCGTCAGAAAGCGGTGAAGGCTCGCTATTCATGGAGCTTTGATGAGAACTACGATATTTTCTCCTCCAATCTTCAGGGTAAAAATATCCGTCGTCTGACCAAAGAAAAAGGTTACGATGCTGAGGCTTCTTATTCGCCGGATGGGCAATGGATTGCTTTTGCTTCCAATCGTGCTGGTTATTCGGAGAAACTGGAAGGAGAAGACTTAAAGCTGTTTCAGCAAGATCCTTCTTATATGATGGATATTTATATCATGAAGGCGGATGGGACACAGGTGAAGAGACTCACCGACTCCAAAGGCTACGATGGCGGTCCTTTTTTCAGCGCTGATGGCAGGAAGATCACCTGGAGACGCTTTTCTCCGAATGGATCCACCGCAGAAATTTACACTATGAATGTCGATGGTTCCGATCAGCGTCAGGTGACGCGACTGAAGTCGATGTCGTGGGCGCCGTTCTTTCATCCTTCTGGTGATTACATCATCTTCGGTTCGAGTGTTCTGGGTTACTCTAATTTCGAGCTCTTTATTGTGGATACGCAAGGAAGAAAATCTCCGGTGCGTGTGACCTTTGATGAAGGTTTTGATGGTTTGCCGGTGTTCACTCCTGATGGCAACAGTCTGTCGTGGACTCATCGAAATGAAAAGGGTGAATCGCAAATCATGATTGCGTCCTGGGACGATGTGCAGGCTCGACAGTTGTTGGAGCTTCCGGCTCAGGATCCTGGATCTCCGGCGGTCTTCTCTCCGGAAGTGAAGGTCGAGGACTTAAAGCGATGGGTTTATTATCTGTCCTCTGCAGAGATGCAGGGGCGCGGAACCGGCTCTGAGGCAGAGCAGGTTTACACGCAAAAATTAGTGCAGCTCTTTAAGTCATGGGGATTGGTCGGAGCTGGTCCAAAGGGGTCTTATCTCGATAAGTTTGAATTCACTTCAGGTGTCGGTCTAGGTTCTCAGAACCAACTTGAGGTTGTCGGTTCTTATAAGAAGACTTACGAGATTTCTAAAGATTATGAGCCTGTGTCTTTCTCTAAGATTGGCGAGTTTCGTGAAGCTCCGGTTGTCTTTGTGGGATATGGAATTAAAGCGCCGGCCAGTGATAAGGAAGTGGAATACAATTCATACAAAGGTGTGGATGCAAAGGGTAAATGGGTTCTGCTCTTCTCGGATTTGCCAGCAGATATTCCAACGAGTCGTCGTCATTACCTCAATCTCTATTCACGATTGCAACATAAGGTGACTGTTGCAAAGAATGAAGGTGCGGTGGGTGTGATCGTGACGCCGGGGCCGTTGAGTACGGAGAAGGATGGTTTTGGCGTTTTAAAGTTTGAAGGAGCCTTGTCGGAGAGTTCTCTGGCGGTATTGCGTCTGTCTGCGAGTGCGGCGGAGGCCCTGGTGAAACAGGCGGGAAAGGATTTAGGCTTTTTGCAGCGTCAGTTAGATCGCAATGAGAGTGTAGAGGCCTTTGCTTTGCCTTCGATGTATATCAAGGCGCGGGTTGATTTGCAGTTCAAGAAATCAACGGGTATCAATGTGGTAGCTAAACTTCCCGTGCGCGGTGCGAATTCATCTGTGATGATGGGCGCGCATGGAGATCACCTGGGATTTGGTCAGCAAGGCAGCAGTTTGGCAAGAGGCTCTGAACAAGGGCGCGCTCATTTCGGAGCGGACGATAATGCTTCTGGTGTGGCGGGAGTGATGGAGTTAGCGCATCACTATTCTGATCTGTATAGAAAAGATGCGGGAGCTCTTAAAAAGAATTTATATTTTGCAGTTTGGTCTGGCGAAGAGTTGGGGAATTTGGGATCAACTCATTTTACTCAATCTATGTCGAAACATAATATTTCAGCCTATATGAATATGGATATGGTGGGTCGTTTGAAAGACCGCTTATTCGTTCAGGGGTTGGGTTCTGGGGATCATTGGGTTGCTTTAGCAGAAGAAGTGGGGGTGCGCACAGCGGTACCTCTGACGGTACAAGAGGATCCTTATTTGCCGACGGACTCTCTGGCCTTTTATATGGCCGGAGTGCCGACTGTGAATTTCTTCACGGGTTCTCATGGTGAGTACCATACACCACGGGATGTGCCGGGTTTGATTCATTACGAGGGTTTGGTGAAAGTTTTAAAAGTGGTGCGTGAGATGGTGAATCTGCTTGTGGATTCACAACAGCCGATGGTGAAGTATGTGAAAGTTGCCAGTGCACAGAACACTTTGCAAGGTCGCAGCTTCCGCGTTTACTTGGGAACTATTCCCGATTATTCGCAGGAGGGTGTGAAGGGTGTGCGCATTACCGGAGCCAGCAAGGGCAGCCCTGCTGAGAACGCAGGTGTGAAGGAAAAAGATGTGATTATAGAGTTCGATGGAATCAAAATTGAGAATTTATATGATTACGTCTACACTTTGCAGGCTGTGAAGCCGAACAAAGAAACAACTCTAAAAGTTATGCGTGAAGGCAAAGTGGTGGAGCTCAAAATCACTCCGAAACTAAAGGAATAGTGCTCTGACATAAAAATAACAAAATCTGGACTCGCCGGTGGGAAAGCAGTTGTGGTCATATAGGAGCTCATCCATGCGCAGGCGGGTTCAGAGTCATGTCTTCTTTTGTAAATGAGTTCAAAAAATATCAACGACAAGAGCGTCTTCTCACGGGAGCGATGGTGTTGTTAACGATCTTGGCTCCTGTTTCTTTTTCCTGGTTGGTAGAGAGAAAAATTCATTGGATTATTTCAGCTCTTGTCGGTGTGTTCTTTCTGGCTCTGGCGGCGGGTCTTCACATGGTTCGCAGTCGGGTGGCGAGCAAGGTTCTCAAAAAATATGAAACTTTGGATGTGGGGGCGGTGTTGGCAAAAAAATTGTCCAGCAAACAATCACATCGATTTGTTGTCGTGAACAGAGGATGCAATCATTACTATTTGAAAAGCTTGAGCACCGGAGAACAGGTTCTTGTGTCTAAGAACAGAGTGAAAGAAGATTTCGATATTGCAAATTGATTTTTCCCGAATCGCAAGAGACGCTTCTATCGTACCGAAGGAGGCGACGAACTATGACCGAGACCGAAAGTTACAGATTCGAGGAAACCCGTTCAAAAAAAGCTGACATTGATACGGATGTCTACCGTGAGGAAGTGAGACTTCTTGTGGAGCATATTGTGCGACTTCTGGTTGATCATCCCGAGACTGTGACAGTGAGCACGTACGTTGGCCCGAAAACCACAGTTTTCCGTGTGAATTGTGTCAAAGAAAATATGGGACAGGTGATTGGCACCCAAGGAAAAACCATTATGGGTCTGAGAGCTGTCGTGCATGCGATGACGGCACGAGCAGGTATCCGCTCTATCGTGGAGATTCCAGTTTAAAATTATTTATCAACGTGGCAGCAAAAGTTCTTTTTTGTGACTTTGCGGACTCTTTACTGTATGTTTTTGCGCGCAACTGAAACATAGAGGAGGAGTCTTGACGAGATTCGAGAACAAAATGGAACACTTTATTTTTGCCAGCCGATGGGTTCAGGCCCCTTTGTATCTGGGGCTTATTGTCGCCAGTGTTCTTTATGCTTATAAATTTCTTTTAGAGTTGATTCATCTCTTTGTCGCGATTCCGACGATTTCTGAAGAGCATTTGATGATGGGAGTTCTGACCTTGGTGGATTTTGTCATGGTGGGAAATCTTCTGGTGATGGTGGTCATTGGAGGTTACGCCACTTTTGTGAGTAAGATGGATCTGGTCGACAATCACAAGGATCGCCCTGACTGGTTGGATCATATCGATGCCGGTACTTTGAAGATCAAAATGGCCGGGGCTTTGGTCGGAATCTCGGGAATCCATTTGTTAAAGACATTCATTAACATCAATGAAAAAGACACTGAAAAAGTGCTTTTACAGATTTTAATTCATGGAGTCTTTCTCTTCTCCGCCGTGCTCTTGGCTTGGACGGAGAAGATCATGAGTTCTTACAAACATCACGGGACAGATCACTAAAGACTTAATGAGACTTGTTCGGAGTTCCCGTTGAGGCGGGAGCTCTCGGGTTTTTGATGAGATTCTGTAGCTGTTGTTTAAAAAATGCAAAGTTCAGAGGGGTGGCACTGCCGAGAGTGCTTTTCTCTGCCTTCTCGAAATAGTTTAAGCTCTTTAAGGCGAGTTGAGAATTTTGTTGAACTTGTGCCTGATTGAAGTAAATCGTTCCCATGGTGGTGAGACAGGAGCTATTGTCAGGATCGTGTTTGAGGCCTGACATCAGATATTTTTCTGCTTGTTCGATTAGTTTTTTACTCTCAGGTTTTATGAAAAGAGGATCTATCTTTTGAGCTTCTTCAAACTGGTGGCTCGATTTTGCGGCGTAGGCATAGGCGAGATTTTGTCTGGCTACGCCATAGGGCGCTACTTTCAGCAGAGCCTCTCCGGTGGCAATCGCTTCATCCCATCTATTTTCTGACGACAGTAAACTCATGAGAGTGCCATGCACCCAGGTGTCCTCGGGAGCAGACTGAATTGAAATTTTATAATACGAGATGGATTTATCGATGTCTTTTTTGGTGTGATACACCTGCGCCATTGCTGCGGCTGCTTTTGCGCGCTCTAAATTATCTTGAGCTAAGGAAAGAGCTTTATTGTAGGAGCCAATTGCTGCGTTATAATGACCCAGTGATTTTGCGACATCGCCGCCTAATTTATAGAGATCAAAGTTCTTAGGTGAGAGTGCATAAGTTTTTTTAAAGAAGCCAGACATATCTGCGTAGTTTTTTTTAAAATAAGCATTATATGTCTTTTGCTGCCAGACCTGAGGATCTTGAGGATGGCGTTTTAGTAAATCATCTACGATTGCTTCCGAGGAGTTGAAGTACTCCAGGAGATCAATTTCGGAGTGCTTGTATCCTACACGCCTTAAGGCCTGAGCTTTCACAAGCAGGAGATCTTTGTTCTGAGCATCTTGTGAGAGAAGTTGATTGGATATATGAAGCGCTTTCGCCGCACCGGAAATGGAAAGAGGTCCTGGTGTCTTGTTGTGTTTAATGGCCTCTGCCAAGGTGTAAGCTTTAAGTCTTTGAGGCAAAGTTTCCCCAGGGTTTAGTTTGACGATTTCCACAGCTTGAGTTGAAGCGCAAGAGGAAATATCCCCTAAAAACATCTGAAACTTTTCAGAATTGGCATCTCGGGCTGATAGCTCGATGATTGGAGAAAAAATGTCATCGTGGATTTCAAAGCCGTCAGGAGTTTTAAAAAAGCTTCTATGAACTTGAAACCAAGGAGTGATGATGGTGCAGCCCTCTTGAAGACCGACGAAGTCATATCCTTTGACTCTCAAAATTGATTTTTCGGAAAAAGCGGATTGCAGATTGATATCGGTCACTCGACCTTTTTGTATATAGAGGAATCCTTGCAGCGATGCGGACAGAAGTGCAGCTAGATATTTTTTACCCTCTTTTTCGCCAATGATGGTTTCCCCAACGGATTTTTGCTTTCCTTTTATGGATTGAGCAATCCGAGATTTGAGATTAACGCCTTCATAGAAACTTTTAGCCGATTCATGGGTGCGAAGATAAGTCATGAGAACCTTCTGGGCTTTTTCTTCATTTTCGGAAAAAGAAGTTTCAAGGACGTACTTGGCAAACTCGCCGGTCAACTCAAAATCTGTGACACTGTCCACGGTATTGTTATCCAATAGAGAAATTTCTTTGGTATAAAGGGCTTTGCTTTGCGAGGCTTCTGGATAGGGAATCTGTTCCAGCGTAGAGGCCTGGGGTGAGATTTCCAAAGCATAAGATCCTGCGATATCGTTGAACGTATAGTCGGCATTACTGACGGTATTCGTTGGATCAATCCACCAGACTTTTTTTCCATCTTGAACTTTCACAATCGCGTGATTGAACGTATTCTGACTTGGATGGTTAAGGCTGAGTGGCTCCAGAGTGGCAACACCAAGTTTTCCATTGGGAATCTTGCGGAGAGTGAACGCAACGGAAGCCTTAATTCCCAGGCTTCTTAAAATGGCAGTTGTGGCCAGAGAGAAGTCTTTGCAATCGCCGACTTTCATTTTTGAGATGCTCTCAAGATCCTTGGGGTAAAACATTTTCTCATGAGTGGTCCAGTCTCCGGCATAGGTCATTGAGTGAGAGAGTTCAGAGGTGATAGTATTGATCTTCTCAGAAGTTGTTTTTTTGGATCTGGCGTTGTCTGCAATTTTTTTGAGAGCCTCCGGTAGGGCTTTTGTGGTCAGAATACTTTCATACTTCTCCGCAATCGGTTTGGCATAGGAATTCCAGTTTTCCATCGTCGTGATGTCCACAATTGAAATAGTATCTCGGCGCAAAATAGGATTGAATTCAGCAGGGCTTTTAAAAAGAGGCTTCTTTTGTTTTAGCTCCATAACATAATATTTTCCCTCATAATATTGTTTGATCTCGAGAACTTGCCATGGATCTGAAACATTTATGTAGAGAGGTAAAAGAGATTTTATCTTGGCTTTTCCTCCCAGTTCGGGAACAGATGTACCGAAGTTGAATTGCATGGAAAACAAACCTTTGACTAAATATTTGGTATGAGTTGTCTGAGTGGTGTATTTGACGACAGATCCCACCTTAATATTTGTAAACGGAATAACCCATTCTTTGAGATTGCTCACGCCTGAGGCGGATCCAGGGGCACTGCGAACCGAAATCGTTTTAAGATCAACAGGGGTTTCAACTTTCTCTGTGACACTGGATGCTTTTAAAACTTTCATCTGCATTGAGTCTGAAAATGGAACTGTCTGTAAAACAAGGTGATTGCGGCCTTGATCGTTCAAAGCTTGCAACTCCACTTCGTGAATGGCGGTTCCCAAGCCATTTTCATCCACTGTCATTTCAAAGTTGGAGAAGACAATTTGATAGGGAGCTGAGCTTTCAGGAGCCCAATCACCAGAGGAGGAAAAGGGGAAGATGAGAAGACAGGTACAACTGGATATTAAATTAATCAATAGTTTATTCATAGCTATTCAGATCGGAAAACAAGAGGGAAGCTTTAAATATTTGTATTTTTTTGTTTCAAAAAGAATCAAATATCCAAGTTTTTTCCAAGTTCTATCGAAACTAAACTCACGAGAATATAACTGATTTTCATTGATTTTCTATTTTTTTAGGAGGATCTCCAAATGTGTTACTTTGGCGGCCTCTGCAGTTTTCCAGTAGAAGATGTATCTGTGGAATGTTTTAAATTGAGACACTTATCACTCAGAATCTTCAGTGAGATCGGTAAAGCTGGCAGAGAGATGGGCCGATAGGTATTCTATGGGAATGATATCCTTTATTTTTGTTCTTTTTACGAGTGGTGCAGGTTCAGCTTTTGCAGCCGAGGGCTGTTCGCAGAGTTGTGGACCAGGGTACACTTGCCAGGGGATTTCACTCGGCGAGCGAACCACATATTCTTGTGTTCCTGCGAATACCAGTTCCGGAGATCAATGCGCTAGAGAATGCGAAGAGGCGGCATCTCTCGAGGGACGATATCGAACTCAAGTCTACAATAGCTGTATGAGTAAGTGTAGTGGATCTTCTTCCTCTGAGACTGCCAATACAGGAACAACAGAGACAGCTCCTGCCGTGGATACCTCCGGTTGCTCGCAGCAATTTGCCACTCTCATGCAATCTTGTCAGAGTGAAGTTTCGTCTACGGGAAACTCCTGCAATAGTAAAAATGATTCTGAAATGAAAAGTATTGAAGACGGGGCTTCTCAGGCTGTTTTGATGTTGGGAGATTACACAGCATCCAGCGTGCAAGCGGCGTGTTCTAAAATGGCAGGTTTGTCTCAAGCCGCTAATGCTGCGTTAGGAGCATTTAAAACAAACTGTAATTCCGCAATCGGTTCTTGCAAGTCCTCGTGTTCTGCGGCAAAGAGCTATGTAGAAAAGAACTCTCTGTGTTTAGCAGGAGGCAGTGTTAATGCTGCGAATGAAGCTTCTGTAAAAGCCAGTATGTTGTCCGCTATAGATGATGAAATAAAAAAGTGCAATAACTACGTCGAGAATGTCGATAGCGCTCAGCAAGCTATAAATAACTACGCTAAAACCCTTTCCAATACTTCGCAGTGTGCAGCTTTAACTGCTGGGGATTTGATGTCTCAGATTTGTGCTGCCAATCCCACAGCCGCAGGATGCTCAGGTGTGGCGACTGCGGATTGTAGCAACGCCACGACAGCGGCCACGAATAAAGTTTGTTGCTCCATCTACCCTAATAACGCGATTTGTGTTTCGGCCCAAAATGTGACTAGCACAGTGGGGACCGGTAGTCCTAGTGACTTTTCAGGTCGTTTAGGCAGTTCCTCGTCAACAGAGGATTTGGCAGGCGATTTGCCTGCTTTGCCAGGGCTTCAACAAGGTAAGTTAAATTCTTCAGGAGAAGGTCAGTCTGTCGATGGTCGCCAAGGCTCCGGCAATCCTTTGGGTGGCGGCGGCGGTGCCGGTGGAACCAACCCTGCGGCCCCTAAAGGTGGCGGTGAGTCTGCCAGTGGTGGCGTAGCCGTTACGGGAGGCTTTTATGGCGGCGGTGGTGCTCGCTTTTTAGGTAATAGTAATGCTGGTGGTGGTACGGGCTCAGGAGGAGGAGCCGGTGGTGGCGGAACGACGGCTACGGCTGGAAGCTCGGGTGTGGATTTAAGGCAATTTCTTCCAGGTGGTCAGTACGCTCCTCAACGAGGTCTTGCCGGAACCACTGGGCAAGATGGTATTACAGGTCCGCACTCAAATATCTGGCAAAAAATCCAGAATCGTTATCGAGTGATGGCGCCGTCATTGCTTCCGTAAGTTTTACTGATCTATCACATTCTCATCAGACTCAGGAACTAGGTCATAGAGACTGAGATCAAAAAAATATTTTTTGCCGCGGTTTTTATATTCAAAGCAGCCATTTTGGTTGGCACTGATATTAAAGCCACCTCCCCACCAGGAGAAGCCTTTTCTTTCGCTTACAACATTAGCAGTTGTAGATGAATCTGTTAGCACCTCGAGGTGGCTTTGAGGGGAATTCTGACCCACAATATTCCGAGTGCGATGTCGCCAGCGGATATGCTCATCTGGCAATAAGGCCGTGTTGCTGGCGTCGAGCATTCTCATTTTTTCAGCGGTATGATAGAGAATTTGGACTTCAGTATTGGAGAAAAGAGCCTCATACATGGAACTCATTTTTTCAGTGGGGTAAGTCTCGTAATAATTATTCATGATGGCCTCTGGCACCAGAAGATGTGAATGCCCCATATCTGGGAAAAACACAGCATCCACGTATGACAATTCAAAAGCTTTTTCAATATGTCTTACAATGGTTTGAATAAAGGAGTTTTGAATTTTCACGTCTCCCCCTAGTTCCTTATCAAAAGGAAGTTTGAGGGTTTTAGTTTTGGCGTCCCAATAAGCTCTTTGAGGGAGGCGTTGAGGGGACTTGTAGATCTGAGTGAACTTGCTCATCATTTCAGCAAAGCTAAAGTATCTCTGAAACTCGGAGGAAAAGATCCCAGGCTCTGTGGGCATGGGCGCCTGGCAGCGCTGAGAAACTTCAACCTCGGTATTGCCCGCTTGAGCTAAACAAAATAAGAAAGTGGAGAAGAAAAGTAAAAGCCACTTCATAAGTCCTCTTTTCACCATTATTATATTAAACTATGCAAAAAGAAGAGGCACCCCAAGGCCTATTAAATGGATCTGGGGAGGTGCAGATCTCCACAAAGTAGACAGAATAATATAATTCTTTCAAGAGTTAGGCGGGCAAAACAATAAAATGTTTTCTCGAGGTTTTTAGGGTAAAGGGTCTTATCTTACTTAAACTGGTCCCTTTAATTGTGGGTGCTTTTCGTTGTCCGTTCTTCGGAATAAGAGCTCTTCAAATCTACAAAGCTTGTTTCCAAAAGCCCTGTTGGGACTATGATAGTCTTTAATAGTTCTGGTTGTTGGCTACCAACAATTAAAGGGTCCACTTTATATCTTACTAAGTTAAAAAAATGCGATTGCTATTGAGGCGAAACACAAGTGTGTCCATTAGGTCCTTTTATGTCTAACAACAAGGACTGATTAACAGATGGACTGTTTTGCAGAAGGAAGGAATTGTTGAGTTTTGTGTATATAAATTTATGTTACAAAGTGTGAATAAAATGAAACTCTCATTGCGGAAAAAAGCATGGACTTCAGGGGATATATAAAACACAGTGTATACATAAACTATTGTTAGATCATAGTGGTTTAATGAAGTTTATGAATCGTAAGGGAGGGGGGTATGAGTATGCTCTCTAATGTAAGAGATTGCATTACGCAAGATCAAGAGTTGACTTCTGATTTCATTAGACTTGCTCAAGACACTGTTTTGATGGCGCATCTGGTGGAGTGTGATCTCGTCCCGTTTTCAGGTTTGTACTTGCCTCACTTCAGAAAAATGAGCATCAAAGGTAAGAAGGCGGTCATTGAGCACCTTAAAAGCTTCAATGCCATCTGCGAACAGGTTTTAAGTAATGGGAAGTCGCTGAAAGATTCTGCGGCTTTGACATGGTATGCTTTGCGAAAGTTTGACCTGCATTTTCCTTCTGATCTTTTTAATCATATTAAAGATAACGATGTAATTGAGGTTTATGATCGCACGAATGTGCAACTATTCAGGAATTTTCGTTTTTTTGAGATGTCCAGTTATACTTTGGAAGATCTCCTATGTCGATCTTGGACGGAGTTATTTAAGAGAGAAAAGATGGAGCATACAGAGTCCATCATTGAAACTTGCAAGCGCTTTTACAGTAAAGAGGTCACGACAGTGACCCCTCTTTCTCATGTTGGCATTCATCGCATCGAGGAGTCGGATTCACCTTTTTATTATAAGATGGATGCAGTGATAAAATATCTCGCACCCATCTATGATAAACAACGCTATCCCTGTGGATTCATTGCTATCGAGTCTGCAAACTTGGTCTGCGAGCAACCGACAGGGAGGCTCGCAGAAGAGTTGTTGCAGAACTACTATGCTCGTATGGCGATAGCCTCTATTTGACTGCTAGGCAGCCAATCTTTTATTCGCAGCTGCCGCACAATCTTGAAGCATATTGATGTAGTAGTTGGCACTATGGATGAAATTCTGAATAGTTTCTTCCTGATTTGTTTCAGGCAGATCTGCGACTTGTTTAAAGGCCTTTTGGATATGATCCTGATCTTCTTCTGCATGAACTTTCCAGAAAACAGTGGCGTCTTTCCCATGGGCTTTCGTTACACGAGTTAAGATCTCTGGTCCAAAGTTCGAAGCGAAAGCTTCCAGCATTGTCACCCATCCCATAAATACATCAGGAGAGCGATGTTCGATGCAATAGTATTGTGCTTTATAGAGAGCACCCGTGGAAGCAAACTCAGGGTATTCCGCTATCGTTCGGCCCAAATTTTTGAGGTCGTTGACAAGCATTTTTTCATGGCCTCGTTCTTCTTTAGCGTGGTCGATAAAGCGGTTATGGAACTGATATTGATTCATAGGCGTGCGAGCGCTCGCCAAGGCCAATATACGGGTTGTATGAATCACAAAATGATAAGTCTGGCCCAGCCATTGGCAATAAGCCTCGCGATTTTCCCAGGGGAATTGCTCAGCAAATTTTTTGAGGGTTTGCATTGTTTCTTCGTATTGATGGTTCCACTTCATATAAACTCCTTAATGGGTTGAATTTAAGCTGCAAATTTTGAATAAAATTCTTTTGTATAATCTAAACGACGATTCCAAAGAGTGGTCATCACTTCACGAGTCTTGGGATCTCGCCCTGGATGACAAGGTTTAGTGGGAATAAAAAGCAGGTCTACGGGAAAGCCATACTTTTTGATGCCTTTTTCCAGAAGAACCCCGCCCACATTCTCCATCATAATATCCACTTTGTTACCAGCAAGGGGAGTACCGATAGAGGCATCTAAACCTTTATTCTCTGTGAGATAACCTCCCAGTCCTAAAATAGTTTTTCCCAGGCTTAATTCCAGAGTGTTGCGTTTGACGCTTTCATCCACGCAGAGATATTCCATGGATGTGACATTTTGAATTCCTCGTCGAATAAGCTCAGGAATGGTTGTTTGCGGGAAAAAACTAAAATATTCGCTCTTACGGGTGCTTGCTGCGGAAAGATCATAAACTGTGTAAAGATGAGCTGCGACAACTTCATCTTTGCAGGTGATGGCGGTCACAATATCCTGCTTAAGAAAGTGATCTTCCCAGCCATGGGCGGGGGTGCCTTGATCTTTTGTGTTGTTAAAGGCCTCTTCCCAGCGACGGACAAAAAAGTTGAACACATTGTCGTGTAATTTTGAAAAGGAACTTCCTGCGAATCTTTTTGAGGGAAGTATGTGATAGCTTAGATCTTCTAACTTCATTTCTTTTACGTTCGACATGTAATTCTCCCAATGAAAAAATATGTGCGCAGTTCATCGGTGAGCCTGGGTGAACACTTGAGAGTTTGATTTCAAAAAATAACAATTAAGATGAAGACGTAATAAAAGTTCAAAAAAGTCTGGCATATTGCGGACAGAATGTTTTTCGCACAAGACAATCGGACTTTGTTGTCCATGGTGGACGCATATAAAAACATTCTACTGTCCTAGACAAATCATTTGCCATATATTTTAATGAGTGGGAGGTGGTTATGAAATTTTTAATTGGACTTTAAGATCAACCCTGCATAATAAGACCTTTATCTCTTGCGTTTTACAGTCTTTGAATGGATTGAAGTTCCCGAAAGAAGATTCTGGAAAAGAAAAAGAAATTTCTGTGACTTTGGAATTTCCATTGAAGAAGGGGAAGTGATATAGTGTGAGTTATATCCTGCGGAGTCTTTTTCAACCATCCGCCCTCATGCGACTACTGGCAACAATTTATTCCAAGGTGATATAGTAG
>JBCECD010000279.1:0-1862 GCA_039206745.1 Bdellovibrio sp.
AAGAAATCCGCTCTCGAGGAAGCTTATAAATTTATTCTCTCCCATTTTTTCAATATCGAAAGAACAAAAACTATCGGAATCCGCGAGCGTCTGCGCCAGATTTTGATTGATGTGAAAAAAATGCCCTATCTTTTTGTGCTGTATTATCTGGAAAAGAATCACGAGGGCGAGATCGGCGCCATGATTCGAGAAGCAGAGAGTCTGTTGATGAAGGCCATGCAAAAGGAATTTCCTCAACTCAGTGCCACAGAGGTTTTGGAAATCTATCTTAAAGAACTGGGAGCCATCACGTATCAGCTGCCTCCTGAAAAGGTCGACAGTCTTTTCGCCAATTACATATAGAGCGTGCGATAACGCGCCCACTGCTGAATGAGTCGCGAAGGAGTTTTCTGAACTTCGCACCAACCAATTAACCAACTAATAAAAGCAACCAAGAATTTTCGATTATTTTATCGTATGTTTTAAAAGAGCTCTAGGAATGCGTGGCGAATTTATTGACGTACTCGATGATGGAGTTTTTGTATTCAGCAGGCAGGCCGACAAAGCGCAGGCCTGCGTAGCCATCATTGCCGGAATAGACCACTTCACAAGTGGCCTCAACTGTGCCAAAGAGGTTGGGACTGGTCAAAGTGCCTTCAAAGTGATCGCCAATTTGAATATTTTTAGCGTCGTTAATTCCCAGACCGCCTTCGCTGATAGAAATCACACGGCAGGTGAACTCACCGCTTTCACTGCGGCATTGAAGTGTGCCGACAATCGGCACGCGTGGATGGGAGCGACGGCTGATATCAAGGTCTTCAACAATGCGTGGAAGAGCGTAGATCTCCTTCCACTCCTGACTGTGATCTGGGCAGACGTCGACAGAGGAGTAATCAGTCAGAGATTTCAGATAAGTGATGAGTTCGGGATACTTCATGGGCTTCTTCTCTTGCCCTTCGTAGCGCACACGCCACAGACCTTGGGGTTCCGGATGTCCCGTTACAATCCGTGAGACGTCGCGCAGGGACTGTCGCCAGCGCAAGGGGTTTTGCCATTCACCTTGACCGCGTCCCCAGATCTGCGGATCTTTGGCTGAGGGCAGGCGAGCTTCCACTTCTTCAAAATCGTAAGGCCCAGTCACCTGTCCTTCGCTGAGGATAAACCAGATTTTTGGATGCGACATTGAGAGCCCCCAGTTGTTTCTTGTGTTATTACAGCGAAAGGTATATCAGTTTGTCTAGGAGAATCGCTCATGAAGTACATTATTGCCGGCACGGATCGCCCGGATTCTAATACATTGAAAATTTCCAAATATATTCAGTCTCTCTATCAACAATTAGGGGAGAATGTGGAGATCTTGGATCTCAAGGAAGTGAAAGCTCATTTGCATCAGGATCTGCATTATGGGAAATCCAGTGAAGGCATGAAAGTGTACACTGACAAGGTTCTTCAGAGTGAAGGGTTGATTGTCGTGTGCCCCGAGTACAATGGCTCTATGCCGGGGGTGCTTAAATACTTCATTGATCACTTGAAGTTTCCAGAGTCTTTTGAGTATCGCCCTGTGTGTTTTGTCGGACTAGGGGGGATGTTTGGGGCTCTTCGTCCAGTAGAGCATTTGCAGCAGGTCTTTGGTTATCGCAATGCCTATGTTTTCCCTGAGCGGGTTTTTATTATGAATGTGCATAAACTCCTTGATGCACAGGGTGTGTTGCAGGATGAAATCATCAAGCAACTCTTGCTCAAACAGGCTCAAGGCTTTCAAAAATTCACGGAAGCTCTGCGTGCTTTTGGTCTCGATGCCAATGCCGTGATCGCTAAAAAGCAAAAAACCTAGAGGATTATGAGCCTTCTGCGTCATGCTTCAAGTCCAAGAGCTGACCAGG
>JBCECD010000279.1:1872-17429 GCA_039206745.1 Bdellovibrio sp.
GGATCTTCTTTAGGATAAGGACTTCCACGTAAAAATATTGATGGAGTTGGTTTTATAGAAAACCCAGATCATAGCAAAAATGTGAATGCATTTGTCGTGTCTTTAACCGCTCTGGGAGTTGTCTTTGGCGATATCGGGACAAGTCCACTCTATGCTCTTCGCGAGTGTTTTGGTGAGTACGGGTTGGCTCCTACACAAAGCAATGTCCTGGGGATTTTATCCCTTATTTTTTGGACTCTGATCTCAGTGATCTGCATTAAATATATGGCCTTTGTTATGCGTGCGGATAACAAAGGGGAGGGTGGAATTCTCTCTTTGATGGCTTTGGCTGTGCGCAGTCAGAGATCTCAGGGCTCTGCTCACCGTCGTTGGATCATGACAATTCTAGGGCTTTTCGGAGCTGCTTTACTGTATGGAGACGGGGCGATCACACCGGCTATTTCTGTGCTGTCGGCGATGGAAGGGTTGACCTATGTGGCTCCGAAGTTTGAGCCTTTTATTATTCCTTTGACGATTTTTATCATTAACGGATTATTCTTGGTTCAGCGCTATGGCACCAGTCGCATTGGTGGGATTTTTGGGCCTTTGTTGTTGCTGTGGTTTGTTGTCATTGGCGCGTTAGGGGTTCACGGTATTTCTATGAATCCTTTTATTTTTGAGGCTCTGTTGCCCTCGCATGCGGTGGAGTTTTTCTGGGAAAATGGGTGGCATGGTTTTATTGTTTTAGGTTCAGTCTTTCTGGTGGTGACGGGGGGCGAGGCTCTTTATGCTGACATGGGGCACTTTGGAAAAAGGCCTATTCGTCTGGCGTGGTTTTTAGTGGCCTTGCCCGCTTTGACTTTGAATTATTTTGGCCAGGGAGCTATGTTGCTCAATTCACCTGAAGCTGTTTCCAATCCGTTTTATTTACTGGCGCCGAAATGGGCTCTGTTGCCGTTGGTGATCTTGGCAACTCTGGTGGCCGTGGTGGCTTCACAAGCTCTGTTGACAGGCGTGTTCTCGATCACTCGTCAGGCGATTCAGTTGGGATTTTGTCCGCGTATTTCAATTGTTCACACCTCCAGCCGAGAGATCGGTCAGATTTATGTTCCTGCGGTGAACTGGGGACTTTTTATTGGGGTTGTGTGGCTGGTCTTGACGTTTAAAACGTCAACGAGTCTGGCGGCGGCCTATGGTATTGCTGTGACGGCGACAATGGTGATCACCACCATTTTAGCTTTTGAAGTGGCTCGGCAAAAGTGGAATTGGAGCTTGCTAAAAGCAGCCTGCATCTTTGGTGTGTTTCTGATTATGGACCTGGCTTTTTTTGGTGCCAATATCCGCAAAGTCGCTCACGGAGGCTGGGTGCCGTTAGTGATCGGTGCCGTGATCTATCTTTTGATGACGACATGGCAAAAGGGTCGCCAGGTTTTGTTCTATCGGCTGAAAGAGCGTTCCA
Source organism: Bdellovibrio sp. (assembly GCA_039206745.1). Classification (GTDB taxonomy): domain Bacteria; phylum Bdellovibrionota; class Bdellovibrionia; order Bdellovibrionales; family Bdellovibrionaceae; genus Bdellovibrio. The sequence continues at coordinate 3,311 of JBCECD010000279.1, forward strand.
TGCCGATCGAGGACTTCTGTCAGAAGCTTCTGCGTGAACCTCCTTTGCGCGCTCCTGGTACGGCCATTTACATGAGCGGAGATCCATGGGGTGTTCCCGTTCCTCTGTTACATAATATGAAGCATAATAAAGTTTTGCATCAACGTGTGGCGATCTTAACGATTCAAACGCGTGAAGTGCCTTTTGTGCCGAAGAACGAGCGTATTTCTATTCAAGAGATCATTCCCAATATGTATCGCATCTTGGCTTATTATGGCTTTATGGAAACCCCGAAAATGAAGCACATTCTCGAGGCCTGTCGTCAGAATGATATTCACTTCAATGTGAATGACACCACTTTTGTATTGGGTCGAGAGACGATCATTGCAGATAAGGCCACGCATGTGAAAGATGAAATCTCCATGGCGCACTGGCGTGAGCGTCTGTTCGCGGTGATGTCCAAAAATGCGCAGCGACCCACGGCGTTCTTCCGTATTCCACCCAACCAGGTGATTGAGGTCGGCATTCAAGTGGAGATATGAGATCACTCATATTGAGAATATAAAAACTAGACTTGTTATTTCTTGCCAGTGGCGAGATACTGTCTTCACACGAGGTCACGATAATCCACTTCGATTATCGGTTCCTTTGAAGGAAAACCTACCTCGTAAAAGGGAGCGACGAGCTCCCTTCTTTTTTTCTAAAACTCCCTGCAAATGATCAGATGTTGAGAATGCTTTACGGATCAAAGTTTAACTTTTGCTGTTGAAGCTTGCTCCTCTTTCGGAAATAAGAAATAGTCTTTCAGTCATGTAAGACACATCATCATGAAGGGAGATCAAACATGAAATTTATTTTGAGTGCATTGGTATTGATGGCTTCTTTTGCTGCTTCAGCGGAAGTTTATAAGATCGATACAAAAGAAAGCTCTGTTGCGTGGAAGGGAATGAAAAAAACGGGTAGTTCTCATGACGGTCATATCGCTGTTAAAGAGGGAACTGTGACTCTGGGTAAAGCCGGTGAAATCGAAAAAGGGGATGTTGTCATCGACATGAAAACCATCTCTAACAGCGATTTGAAAGACAGCCCTGACTATCAGAAAAAATTAGTGGGTCATCTTTCCAACGAAGATTTCTTCAATGTTACCAAATATCCAACTTCAACTTTCAAGATCACGAAAGTGACTCCGAAAGCGGTTGCGGGCAAAGCTGCAAAAAAGGCTGACAAGAAAGATAAATCTGCGGCACAGCCTCTCGAGCAGGAAGTGACTGTGACTGGTGAGTTCACGATGATCGGTCAAACTCATCCTATTGAGTTCCCGGCGAAGATCGTAAACAACCAAGGTGTTTTGACTGGCGAGGCTTTGGTGAAAATTGATCGCACGAAATGGGGCTTGAAATACGGCTCTGGCAACTTCTTCAAAGAGTTGACGGCGGATAAAATTATCACCGACGAGTTTGAATTGACTTTGAAGCTTGTTGCTAAGAAGTAGTGATTTTCGGTTGAAGTTTTGAAATAGAGACTGCTTTCATTTTGACGATGGATTGTTGATCGTGGGTGGGAGTTGGTAGATATAAAGTTTTTAAGGAGGGATATTTCCCTCCTTTTTTTTTATTCCGAGGACCAGCAGAGAGCCTCTCCTCTTCTCCGGGACACGCCATCCAGGCTCAGCCGGCTGTCTTGACCGCCTTTGGCGGTCGCGGCCATCCATGGCCGCCGGAGGTCCCGGAGAAGAGGAGAGGCTCTCTTTTGATATCTTTTGTAATTATTTTTCCGTTCTCTGATTCCTTAAAAATGAAGTGGTTTGGCGTGCTTGTCTTTGACTGTCGAAGAATTGGACAGGTTGGTGTTCTCCTTTGTTCATAGTCGAATGGAGGCTTGTCTGAGATATTTCCAGCCGTTGTGGTTGGGCGGAAGCTTAAGCCATTAGGATTGATGTTAATAAATGAGGATTTAAAACAAAAAAAGGAGTTCTTATGAAAAAGCTAGGAAATTTAAAATCACTGATCTCGATGGGACTGATAATGATCACTTCAGTTGCAGCGTTAGCTCACCACCCAGGCCGCAACAGGGGGGAGGCTAACATCCTTACTGTTGAAAAGATGACGCCTGTAGGATATGCAAATGGGATGCTTTTATCCTCTGATTACTACTGTAGAAATGGCCTTCAATCGGTGACTAATGTAGGGATTAAAGGGGAGCAAGGTTTTTTTAGTCTTACAGGTTACTGTGTCGAAGAGGGTTTTCACACTAATTTGTTCTTAAAAGCGAGAACAAATCTATCACCGGGATATTACCAAGCAGGTGTTTATTGTCTAAAGCCTGGAGGGGGCCGCTATCCTATTAGAGCACTATTGAATTCTATTTCCACAGATAAAATCATCTTAGAGTTAAATGATCTTGATGACGAGCAAAAAGAGTGTGGAGGCGATGAGAAAAAAAGTGTCAACATTCGTATTAATTATTAAGTGGATATTTTAAATATTAATCAAAGGAAGTATAAGATGAAATCACACGTATTATTTTTAACCACAATCTTGCTCTTGATGAGCACTCAAAGTTTTGCATTTGGGCAAAGACCTCTTAATATCGACGAAAACCCGGAGCAGACGCTGGCTGTGGCGCCAAATGCTGCTCAAGAAGCGAAAGTCCAGGAAGAGTTGCAGAAGTTGCAGACGGAGATGGTTTCGCGCTTTCAGCAAGTGGAATCTCTTCTGAGTCAAAATCGGACCTCGGAGGCTTTGTCTGGAGCGAAGTGGATTTTGGATACTGTCAGAGTTAAGACAGGTATTGATCCTAAGGCTCGTTTGCAGGAAAAGTTCTTAATTCCCACTGTTTTCGCGGATCAGGCTACGAGTATTGAATCGTTACCAGAAGCTCAACGAATTCTTGTAATCAAGACTGTCAGTCAATATCGAGGTGGCTTGTATATTGACCTTATCAATCTCTCCAAGCGAACGACACTTCTTTATATTAAAGCTTTGATGGCTGAGATGAAGAGTCAGGGTGGTTTTTATGAAGAGGATCGCAATAAGATCATTGCGGATTTAGCCAAGGCCACTCTTATTCCTATGCCATTGGTTGATAAGAACGGAAAAGAAATGGTGGTCTTCGAGGAAGATGTGGCGAATGAAGATCATGTCTATATGTTCAATCGCGAGATTAAGAAGTTTCTTTTGTCGGAGAAAGCTCTGTCTATAAATGAAGAGATTTTTGTTAACTATAAAAATGAAATGAAAAGTAGTCTTAATCCGGTAGGAAACTATAAATCTATTGATAGCTGTATGAAGGATGCATCACTCCTAGACTCTTCCTACTCTTATAGTAGGAGCTTTGCTTTGAAGACGTGTTTTTATAATAATTTGGAGAAATTCACATCTATGTCTGTCTGCTATTCTTATGCTGTGAAGTTGGATAAGGATGATGTGGGTTTCGCCAAAGATAAATGTTTTTATAAATTTAATCAGTAGAAATAAAGGAAAAATGCATGAAATCACTTATAGCTTTTTTAGCTCTTTCAATGTCTCATTCCGCCTATGCAAAGGTTGATTTGAGAGCGAGTACGGTTCAAGTGCAAAAGATTGCTCAAATGGAAAAAGACGGAGCGACAGAAATGGCTTTTTATGAAGCTGTTTCTGAGGCGACACGTCTGCATTCTGACCTGAAGTTGGATCAGGTTTGGATTTCTGTTTCATCGCGCATTCAGAGTATCGATCAAGAGGTTAAAGTTAAAACCGTCAAGCAGGGCCTTATGGTCAGTCTGTTGGGGTTGTTTAGCTTTAATGGTAAAAACTCCTACGATGTGACTAAAATTGTTTCCGCAAATCCTGCTGAGGTGGTTGCGATGGAGCATTCTTCACAATCAGATTTCTCTCAGCTTCAAACTGAATTGAGCACTTATTTTCAGAAAAATGAATTGCCGGTCTTTTATGCGAAAGTTTTAACAGCAAAAGCTTTGCAGCTTGCAAGTAAATTACCCGCAGAGGGCATGCAAAAGCAGGCTCCTCTTGTAAGAGCGCTGTATCAGAAAATGAGTGCTTTGGTGGTGTCAGGAGTGCAGTCTGTAACTCGTTGTCATACAACTAACTATATTGCTGGCAAAAGCAGTACTTCTGCAGATATTGACTTCCTCTTTGGAAGCTTGGATTTTTCGACCTCAACAGCGAAGTTGCCTTACAGTAAAACATCTTGCAAATCTGCAAGCAACCACCTGCAGGCATCAGAGAAGAATCCATTTCTTGCTCGTTTGGCTGTAGCTGATGATTTGATGGAGTCTTCTGCGAAGGCTTTTGAGCTCAGTCTTATTGCGACATTGCACGCTCCTTATTACCCAACTTGGGGTTTGCCTAGCTATCAATAAGTCATAAAGACGTGTGGATTGTGAGAAGATGCGCGAGGGGGAAGGAACCCCTCCTTCTTGCTGTTCGTAGGAGGGGATTTGCGAAAATTTCTAGGTGGCAAAAAGCCAAGAGAGCAGTTCTATTTAAATCCCATGCGCAAAGACCTCGAGAGGGTGATCTCTCGAGGTCTTTGTTTTTTACCGATCGAAATGCTTTCGTTATCTTCTGGTTAATCAACGCTACTAGAACTCATTTCAAAACCCACCTTCGATCCTTGAAAGAATTGAGATTTTTAGAGGTTTGAAATAAGCTCTAGTATTTTTCTGCCCACAAAGTCTATTGAATAATTTTTAAAGTGGACCCTTTAATTGTTGGTAGCCAACAACCAGAACTATTAAAGACTATCATAGTCCCAACAGGGCTTTTGGAAACAAGCTTTGTAGATTTGAAGAGCTCTTATTCCGAAGAACGGACAACGAAAAGCACCCACAATTAAAGGGACCAGTTTAAATAATTTTCTTGATTTACATATAATTTACATATATAAGAATCAAGATATATCAACAGGTATTAATCTTAAATATCTGTAACTAAATGGGTTTATTTAAATTTATATTTTAACTTGTTAAGTGCGTATTTAATGATTTAAAATAGGAAAGACTGTTTGTAGTTACTTTTTAGGGAGTTAAAAATGGGCCAGGCTTCTGTCAAAAAAGCTAAAGAGACATTATCCGATGGCGTTTTGATCCAGCGTATTCTCGAGAGAAATATTTCTGAATATGATCTTATGCAAGAGTTTGAGGCGGCAGAGGCGACAATTCGAAAATATAAAGCAGATATCTCCAAGCAAAATCGGTCCTCTGAGTTGCGCCTGCGTTTAGAGATTCTCGAGCACACTTTAACTTATGCGGAACAATGGGGCTTGGATCTGGGGATTGATCTGCTGAGAAGATTGAATTTTCGCGGGAAGCCTTTGACGGTGATGATTCGGGAGTTTGCAAAATCTGACACTCAGTTGGTCATGGAAGTGATTGATTCTGTTATAGAGCAGGAGGCGGCCACCAGAGATCAGGAGAAATCTTGGGTCGAGATTTTTCGAAAGAGGTATGAGTATTTAAACGACGAAACGCTCCGGATTGCTTCGCATGAAAAGCCTGAGCTGTTAGTTAAAATGATTGGAGATAAGACGTTGCAGCCCACCACGCGCGCGGACATTATAGAAGCTCTTGGAGTTGGAGCTAGGGCTGAATATTATACTTTCATAAAAAAACAGATGTACGACACCAGCCCTCATCTCCGGGAAGCGGCGGCCAATGCTCTCTTTGAATATTTTAGCGAAGACCCGGTTCAGTACCAGACACTGGTGCAGGAGTTCCATCAGCTTTTACAATCTGAAAGTGCCAAGGGAGTTCAGGCCAATCTTAAAGAGCTTCTTGGGCAGATGAGTGAGATGTAATTGAAAGTCAGAGCCGCGAAATTAAAAAGAAAAAGTGGTTACGTTGATTTTTCAGACTTCTTAAATAAGGAGTTCTCCAAGGACAAAGAGAAGTTTGAGCCGGACTGGGAGTTGTCTTGCAATGAGTGTTATGACGATGAAAATTTTGAGCAAGACCAAGACTCGGTCTTATCTTTTTTAATTAAATTTAAGGCAGAACTGCTTTCTGATCCTGAAGCCGTCAAGCAAGGGGTTGCAGGTTTTATTCTGCCACCGCATTTGAATTATCAGCAGGACTCTACCCGCAGGAATACTTTTAAGTCCGTCGAGTTAAATCATTATAATTTGATCTTTCGAGATGTTCAGGAGATTCAACAGACAGCTCAGGCTGTTTTTCAAAACTCTTCATTGCAGCAAAGATTTGCTGCCTCTGAGGTGGATCTGTATTTAGAAGGTGTTTATTTGCGACAAGATTGGGCTGCGCTCTTAAATAAAAATAACAAAAAGAAATGGCGGCAATATCTAGGCACTCTTTTAAAGAAAAGGTTGAAGGCCGATTATGGCGAGAATAAAACTCAGGAGGAGGTCGAGCGGAATATGAAGGTGGATCCTGATGGTTTTAGCAAACTGATCTCTGAGATTGCCCGATATTCCTCCTTCGTTGAGCCCCAGCTCTCTCTTTTTAAAGCCAATAAATTACTTTAAAAGGGCCCACCTTTGTCACCGCCATTTCATATTTTCAGAGTGCCTAGAAGACGCTCCCGGGGGGCTCTCATTTTTGCTATGCTTCAGTCTTTAGCGGGGAGTCTGAATGAATAGCTGGCTGTATAGGATAAAAGGAACATCGTTTGTACTTTTGTTCTGTCTTTTGGGAGCTTGTGGTGGTTCCAATGCAGCTTTATACGAAGGGATCTCGTCGTCTTACTCTGTCGCAAGTGGTGACGGTGTCACAGAGAGCTCTTCATCTGTGGATGAAGACGAAACAGCGCCTCCGCCGGTTCTGACTCCGGAGGAGAACGAAGGGTCTCAAGTCGAGGAGCCGGAAACTCTTGAAACACCTGAGCTTGTCGGGCCAGGTGTGCTAAAGCCCACTGTCTATTATTTTGTGATCAAAGATGAAGATAAAAAGCCTTGTGATGAGGATGAAAAAACATCTCTGATTGATGCTCAGGGTAAAAAGCTTCTCACGGTCTGCCGAGAAACGCTGGATGCCTGTCTTATGCAGGGTTCTTGTGGGGTTAAGCAAAAAGGCAAGACTCAGACATTTAACGTGATGGGGAGATACGAAGGGCAAGATCGCTTTTTCCGTATTGATCAGGAAGAGTGTCGATTCGGTTATGGTGTGCGCAGTTCGTGCTTGGAGCCTTTTTACACCTTGGCTGCGGACTTGAGCATCTACACACCGGGCGAGGTCATATACATCCCAGCGGTCGTCGGCCTTGAACTTCCCGATGGCAGCAAGCACGATGGCTATTTCGTGATTCGCGATAAAGGCCGTGGCATTAAGGGGCGCGGTCGCTTTGATTTTTTCACAGGACATTACAGTTGGAACAGCTCCAAAAACCCTTTTAAGCAATTGGGCTTGGGAAGTGTGAAAACCAACATCCCTTATTTCCGAGTCCGAGGTGAGGTTGCAAAAAAAGTTCTCGAGCGCAGAGCCTACCCTACCTTACCAAAAGGTGCCTGGTGATTTTTTACGCCTATAGTGCGTCAATCCGCTTATCGGATGCTTAAAAGGATAGCTAAGTTATTGAAAATATTTATTTCTGTTTTTCGTATGTAAAGAAAATCACCAGGCACCTTTTGACTCTTTTGGGACGCCTCGATGGGGAGCGTTTAAGCTTTAGACACTGACTTGCGCCTCCTTTATTATTGAAGTTGTTATAACCCATGGCACAGGTCTAGCATATAAAGAGGGAATGAAGATTCTCCTGCTTTCTTTAGCTTTTCTCTTATCGCATCAAGCTGGGGCCTATGACTATGTGATCGCATCGCAAGTCATTCCCATTCCCGACGCCAGGCAGGAGTCTTTAATCCTTGAAGCCCCTTTTCAGCAGGTGGGACGCATTGAAAAATGGACTGACAAAGAGGGCATTCCGGTTCTTGTGGAAATTTGCACAGGAACCCTGATTGACACTGATAAAATCATCACAGCTGCTCATTGCATAACGAAAAGCAAAACCTCGCAACCTGGCGATTGGTATTCTTTTAAAGCCGGATATCAGGTGGGTAAGTTTCTTGCTTCGGCGCGGATCACCGGCGTACTGGCCTCGGGCTTTTTCCCTAGAGATCCTTCTCAGATGTTTTTCGATGATGTCCCCGATTACTCTGCGCGGGACTGGGCTGTGCTTTCCCTCGATAAAAATTTAGGCGCTCAGGTGGGTTTCATTAAATTGCAGAATCTCGATACAGAAAAGCTTGGTAATAACCTGATGGTGGTGGGATATCCCTACGAAAAACACAACGGGGAGAAACAAATTCTTCAGCGCCGCTGTTCGGTTTTAGGAAAAGTTGGAGATTATCACATGCACGCCCCTCAGTATCGTCTGGGAGCCTTGGCTTATATTCCAGATGTACAAAAAGTACCCGAGGCCTCTCTCAGTCTTTTTCATAACTGCAATACCAGTCAAGGATCCTCGGGAGGCCCTCTTCTCGTTCAAGATAAAAAAACTCAGGCTTGGTCTCTGGTGGGAATTCATACTTCAGGCCCAGCCGCGCCCGAGTCTATCGATCAGCCTCCGGGGCTAGTACCTGCGTCTTTATTCATAGAAAGCTTAAAGAGCCAGCACAAAGGTGCCTGGTGATTTTCTTTATATACGAAAAGCAGAAATAAATATTTTCAATAACTTAGCTATCCTTTTAAGCATCCGACAATCGGATTGACGCACTATAGGCGTAAAAAATCACCAGGCACCTTTTGAGCTGTCTAAGGTCTTGTCAACTCGAGGACACAAAGTGTCCTCCCTCTCCAGGACAGCCCTCACCTTGGCGTCTCAGGTTGAGAATCCATATATATTCCAGACAGATAAGAAACATCGAAGGTGGCAAACCCCTTGCATCCTCCTTAAAGTGTGTAAGGAGATTTATATATGAATAAGCCAAAAGTCCTTTTTCAAGTTGTGATGATTGCGATGTTCCTCAGTCTCGGTGCCTGCGCCAAAAAGGATTCGGAGTTTGCGTCTCGCTATTCAAAGAATAAAATGGGCGCGCGAGTTGTGGATGGCAGCAAGACACAGACTGCGGGTGAAAGTGCAGCCGCTCAAGGATTGGAAGCAGATATTGTCGGTTTGTCGTTGCAAGCTAACGGTGATGTGAACACGGTGACGGCGATGATTCTAATTAATAATTATCAAATGCCTGTCACAACAACTCACGGCGGAACTGAAACTGTTGAAGGCACCACAACAATCAATGGTTATCAAGTGGCTGTGCACGCGATGTGCGGGAATACCAGCTGTGACACTTACTTCATCGCTATGGAAGTTTACAAGAACGGAACCATGTTAATCCAGGAAGGCGTGAAGAAATACTTTGTCTCTTATTCGACAGAAGACCAAGATGTTTATAATTGGTTCACACCTGCAGAAGCTTTGCCTTTTATAGGAGCTCACTCTATGGATACTAAAGGTATGGTCGGTTACTTAAATACAGCGGCAGCCTCTGGGAACAGTTCTTCGATTGTTAAATAAACAAAGCTCAAAACAAGGCTCATTAAAAAGCTCAAGGATTATTCTTGAGCTTTTTTTATTGTTAGCTGCACACAGGACTTCGACCGGCGGAGTAGAGATTCGGGTTACATAATTTTTTTATCTTAGCGATGACCATCTCATGTTGAGAAGTGGTGTTAAGCATTGCACAAATTTCTATTTGTTTTTAAAAACATTCTTATGTTTGAGTTGTCAGCAGCCGAATCGGATGACATTGCGAGAGGAGATCGTGTGACATCCCTTAACTTAAAGAATTTTTTTACGACAGGTTTAATTTGTAGTTTGGTGATGGCGGAGACGGCTTATGCGTCTTGTGAGAGTGATTTTGCTGCGAAGGTGGCGGATACTATGAGTAGATACAGCACACCATGCCCATTGCCACCGGTTTCGGTTGCTGTTGCGGGCTATTTTGTTCCCTTTACATATACTCGTCAAAATTATCAGGTCGTGGCGGCTCATTTCTATTCGTGTGAGCCTTTTGAGTATAAGTGGACAGCAGACATTATCTCTTATCCCCTTTGTTCTTCCTACTCAAGCCAAGCCGTCAAAGATAACATGGATATTCAAACTGTGGGAATGAAGTGCGGCTCAATAGTCCACGCTGACAATCAAGTGGTGGGTGAGTCAGTGCCCATTGTTGGTGCTAGCTTTAGCATGAACTATTTTTCTAATTGGGTTCCGGGAAGGCTGGGAGATTACAAGCTGACAGCTCCTTTGGCCGGAGCCACTCCTCGAGACACAATTGATTCGTTTGATATCGATTTAAAAGTCGGAGGTTCGACGGTTTATTCGACGAACCTTCTTAATGCACCCAACTTGACCTTTACTTATCAATGGGATGGTCTGGACTCCCTGGGGAATCTGGCATTGGGGGTTCGTAAATATGAAGTGATGATTACAGAGAGACGCGGCTCCATTTCTATTCCGGTAAGAAGTGTTATGACACTAGGTGGGTTGAAGGCAAAAGTCTTAGGTTTGGGAGGTTGGCTTCCGAGTAACTATAACTACTACGATGTAGGCGCTTCAACTCTCTACAAGGGAGACGGAACCAGTCGCCCCTTGAAGGCGATTGCAAATTCAGGAGGATATTATATTCCAGAAAGTGACGGCTCTGTTGTTTACTTCTTTGATTCTTCTGGAAGACAAACTTCTATTAAGACAGGTTTTATTGGGGCCACTCTTTACAGTTTTAATTACGATCTTCAGGGGCGATTGAGTTCTATAGATGAGCCCTTCGGACGAACAACAACTTTTAATCGCGATGGCAGTGGGAACTTTATTTCGATAACAAGTCCCAAAGGCCAAGTGACCTCAGTGGTCCTAAATACAAATGGCTATATTCAGTCATTTACGAATCCCAATAGCGAAACTCATAGCATGACATACGTAGATGCAAATGGATTGCTCTCAACTTTCACAAAACCTGCGGGGCAGGTGAGTACTTTTACTTATGATGCTAATGGGAATTTGATAAAGGATGCACATTCAGGAGGATACTTTTTTGAGTTGGCGAAGACTTTAAATGCAGCTTACTACTCAGAGATAACCAGCACTTCTCGCATGGGCACTCAGGAGAAATATAGAATTTCTGCTAACTATCGACAAGGAGTGCAATCTTCGCTCATGACACGTACGGCTCCTTATGAATCATACTATATTTCTGAGGGTTCCACGTCTGCAGTGGTAACACATAAAAAATTTGGTGATGAAGTGCAAAGAACCTATTCTCAGGATTCTCGCTTTGGCAACTTACCCATTTTCGAATCCTCCACCAAATATACATACGATAATGTTACCAAAAATATTGATAGATCCAGAAGTTATACTCTTAGCAATCCCTCAGATCCCTTCTCTATCAATACTTACAGTTTAAACACCACACAAGGCTCCTTGAATGTAGCGACAACCTACAATTCCTCTACGAAGACTTTCTCGAACTCGACGGGTTTAGGAAGAACTTCAAAAACCAAGATAGATAGCTATGAGCGTGTGATTTCTGAGCAGCAGGGAACACTCACGCCCGTTGAATATACTTACACGGATGATAAGATCACTAAAGTGAAGCAAGGGATTCGTGAAACAAATTTAGGTTATGATGTCTTAACGGGTTTTTTGAGTACCGTCACGAACCCTTTGGGTCAAACGACGGGTTACTCTTATGATAGTTCAGGTCGGGTGATCTCGAGCGTGCTGCCGGACTTGAGAGTGGTGGGGTACTCTTATGACAGCAATGGCAATATGACAGGTGTGACACCTCCTGGGCGTCTGATGCATGCCTTTGGATTCAATTCTAGTGAGTTAGGGAGTTCTTATACGCCACCTCTTTTAAGTGGAGTTTCTCCGATTCACACGGCTTACACTTATAACGATGACAAGCTGTTAACGAAAATTTCTAAACCAACGGGGGATATTAATTTTGGATATTCTTTGACGACAGGGAATTTGACTTCGATTTCCACTTCAGCATCGAGCTGCACTGTTTCGATCAGCTCAATTAACAGGCTGCCAAGTAGTATAAATTGCCCGGGCAAGTCTATGGTTGCAATATCGTATATGGGAACTCAGCCAATATCTTACTCTGTTTACAATAGTGCTAACACTTCTATCGGAAGTTATTATAAGGCAATAGGTTTAAATAATCTGGTGACCTCGGTGACAATGAATGCAGGTTCATCCAGTGATCAAATTCAGTACACCTATGATAGTGATCTGGTTTTAAAAAAGGTGGGAGCTCTCAATATAACTATTAATACCCCCAATGGGATGCTTGCGGGAACGAGCATTGGAACATCTCCGAACATTGTTACAGACAGCTATACATACAATAGCTTTGGTGAGATTGCGGGCTATCAAGCAAGTCACGGATCCACAGTTCTCTATACATCCAGCTTAACGAGAGATGATCTGGGAAGAGTGGTGTCTAAAACAGAGACCATGAACGGAGTGACAAATAGCTATGACTATGACTTCGATAGTGTAGGACGACTGACTCAGGTGGATAAAAACAGTGCGTTGGCTTCAACCTACGGCTATGACGACAACTCCAATCGAGTCTCCGGACTTATTGGCAGCCAGACCACCACGGGTGTTTACGATGCTCAAGATCGCATGAGTTCTTACAATATGTTTACCTATGCATACAATGCCAATGGTGATCTGCAAAGTAAGACAAATATATTGACCAGTACAACCACCAGCTTCACCTACGACCTCTTCGGCAACTTGACGACTGTGGTCCTGCCTTCCAGCACAGTCATTTCTTATGAGGCCGATGCTCTGAACCGAAGAATGGGAAAGAAGGTCGGGGGAGTTCTTCAAGCTCGCTGGTTTTATTCAGATCAGATCCGTATTGAAGCTGAACTCAATGCAGCCGGTTCGATAGCAAAGAGATTTGTCTATGGATCTAAGAAAAATATTCCAGACTATATGATCATGGGAGGAGAAAACTATCGTATCATCTCCGATCACTTAGGCTCTCCGCGTTTAGTGATAAAAATCTCTGACGGCTCTGTAGTTCAACGCATGAACCACGACGAGTTCGGTCGCGTGACAGAAGATACAAATCCTGGCCTGCTCCCCTTTGGCTTCGCGGGTGGACTTTATGATCCGGATACAGGGCTTGTGAGATTCGGGGCGAGGGACTACGATCCAGAGGTTGGTCGCTGGACGAGCAAAGATCCGATACTCTTCCGAGGGGGCGACACTAACCTCTTTGGGTACGTGCAAAATGACCCGGTTAACTTCATCGACCCTCTCGGTCTTTACCAAATCTGCTCACGACCTTTGAATATGGCTGGTGGTTCTAGTTTGCAGAGTATGGACCCTACGTTGTCTCATCAGTATATTAAGTTCGACGATGGTTCAACTGCTTCTTATGGTAACTCAGGAATTAATCCAATAACGGGGCCCGGAACCCAATTGAAGGAGTCAGGAGCTGGTGCAACTTGTAGTAAAAATATAAAAGTTGGCGATACCGTCGAGAACAGAATGAAGGAATACGCGAAAAAAAGGTACTCTCAGCCGTACCATCTGTTGAATAATAACTGTCAGCAGTTTGTTGGTGATGTGATTTTAAATGGAAGTGGGTTGTAATGACGTCTCTTGGACAAAAAAGCCAATTAAAGGTATTTGGTCTATTGTGCATAGTCGCAGGATTTATAGGGCTTTCGGCATTTTGTATTGAAAAGGGTGGGCACTGTATTTTGCCCATCTACGTTCTTATTATTGCTGGCTTTGGTATTCACCCTTTGATTTTCGCTTGTGTCCTAGGCTTAATTATCTGGCTTTTGATTGGAGTCTTTTCTGCTCAAATATCTTCCAAGATGGCTATAGCCTTTAATTCAATTAGCACTGTTGTGGGATATTGGTGGTTAATAAGTTCGAGAGAAATTGCGCTCCAGTTCGCTTCGTTAAATTTTTATGTCTCAAGTATAGTCGCTTTTTCCCTTGTTCAAATGTTGTGTTTCTTTTGGAGCTTACAATTGAAGTCAAATTCAGACGTTAAGTATGCCCGCATTATACTAACATTATTTATCACATTAAACTTAAGCTGGTCATTTATGACTTCTTTTGGAATTCATTAAAGATTCGACAATTCATGCGGGATGTTCAATATGCAAAATATGGCTCGTACATTATTCGAAACAATCCGATTGGGG
>JBCECD010000280.1:0-4275 GCA_039206745.1 Bdellovibrio sp.
CGTGCAACTCGCCTCAATCATTATACTTTTACGTAGGTTTTGAAATGGGCTCTAAAGATCTTTTCTAGAGAAACGATTTCTTCGGTCAGAGCATCAAATTTCAAGGGCAGTATTTAGCGGCGATGTTCTTGAAAGTCATGGTCACAATGGTCCCAGCTTCAATCGTCGAACTTATCGAAAGCGTACCGTCAGCGGCTTCAATAAAGGATTTAGCAGATGAAAACCCTAAACCATTTCCATTATTCTTTCCAAAGGTGAAACCCTGTTTTCCTATATTTGATAGAATCTCTGGCGGGATACCCTTGCCATTGTCGATGAAAATCATTTGGGCTTGATTGACTCCGCGTCGGAGTCCGAGCGTAACGACGCCATCAGATTGTCCCTCGATTGCTTCGAGAGCGTTGTTAAGTAAATTGGAGATGGCTCTATATAGTTTCGTCTGGTCGGCCTTAATTTTTACCATATTTGAATCTGGAGAAATATCTAATACTATCTTATGGGGATATTGAAGTAATTTTTCTCCTGCAACTTGTTCGAGAGCTACTTTTAGACTTACCATTGCTTTTTCGTCATCATCAGATTTACTTAACGCTAGAATATGCTTCGATTTTTGAAGTAAGTCTTCGGCTATGTTATCGATTTTTTCACTAGCATCTCGAATGATACTTGCTTCTGGCGACGACGATTGAAGCCTACTCGAAGCTATTTTCAAAGCCGACAGAGGTGACCTAATATCATGGGCGACTTGTCTGGAAATATCCGAAATGGTTTCTAATAGAACAACTTCTCTTTTATGCAAAGCAATCATTATTGAAATTAAAGCGGTAAGAAATAAACTGATTATAAGAATAACGGAAAGAAATATCCATGTGAAAACTGGATTTTCTGAGAAAAAGCTGATGCGCATTTCTGGGTTTTTTTCAAAACAATGCAAAAATCTGTATGAGAAGAGTCCAGCCGTCTGCGCTTCAATTCTTGATTGAGGGCAGCTCCAAGAAATATCATGCGGAACCTTTCCAATCTGAATTAATTGGGTTGTTCCTCTTGGTTCAACCTTTACTAAATGAAGTCCGTTGATAAACTCCGACGAGAGTAAAATTCTCTGGCTTTTTGCAACGGATGACAAGTAGTTTTCTTGTTGAAGATTTACAGCTTCACTCTCTAGCCAGCTTTCTATGACGGCCGTTGCCGTAGACTTGATATAAAAATCGACCACTATATATGAAAACCAAGAGATGGCGACAATCAGCCCTAAAGAGAGAAGTATCAGCTGAGTGCGTCTTGGGTATTTCATAAGCACAACCGTTCTAGGTCACCATCTCCGAAAGGTGGTTGATTGTGATACAGGCAGCGATAACATAGATATAGATCAGAAAATTTATGCGAAACGAGAGAGTCAAGCCTCAAAGAAGGAAGCTCGATATGAGTTTCTGAGGTTGATGACTTGGCAAGCGTTTCATAAACTAATTTATCTCCGCATCCCGATGCAAAAAATAAAAGTCGCTGTTCATAAAATGTTTGTGGTATTAAAGATTCTTTTTTTGCCCTCTCCCATGCGAGTCCATGTCTGTATAGCTCGGCAATACCTCTGGAGATTGAACTATTAAGGTCGTTGTCGCATGCTCCGCCTGAGATAAAGCCACCATTTTTTAATGGGATAAGGAAAATTATTAAGCTTTTATTTTTAGCGTTGTGAATGGGATTTACTTGGTAAATATACTCAAAGTCGCAGCGGGATTTTAGATCTGCAAGCAAATCGAACGCCTGAGGGTTAACAGAGTCAGCTATCTGGTCGAAAGTCATTTTTTCAATTTTTGCATGTGTTTTTAAGTCCCACCATGAGGACCAAACATATCTTTCTGTGGCTTCATTTAAAGCGTTTTGTCTGACAAGTTGGATTTCCGTTATGGTATCCATCTTCAAAAGCAAATCTTTCAATCATTTCCGAGAGAGCTTTCCCAAGGGCGATTGAAGGAAGTTCCGCAAATCCAGTGTAAACAGTACTTGTTATAATCTTAGAATGTAGTTCAGAATAGATATTTGCGAAATAGGAATTGCCAACCTTGGTAAAGGCAATGTTGGTGAGATCTAAACCTTTTTCAATGAGCTTCTTTAGATTGACTTCGGAATCAGTCATTTGAGGATTCTGCCTTTAATACTTGATAAAATGCAGGGGAGGATACTGCCTGCGGAAGGGATTGAAGAAGTTCCTTGTTGTGGGCTGCAAAAAACCTACGGGAGTGCAAAAATACGTTTAACAATGCCTCATGATAGAGCGTGGTATTTATTTGTTTTAAGTCTAAAGCAAGAGACGAACTTGCATCATCCAATTCGGATAATTGTTGTTGTAGCATAGTGCTATGTCCTGCAAACGCGGTGCTATTATGCAGCTTTGGAGTAAAAAACATTTGCAGATCTCCGATAGGGTCTTCGGCCCAAAATCCTGAGCTTCCTGCATAGAAAGAATTTTCTCCTTTTAAAAACTGAGAATCTCGTTCAGAGAACGAGGTTATATGAGGTTTAGACTGCGGGGCGATTTTTTTCATTGTGTCGAAGAGAATTTTCTCTGACAGTGCAAGATTTGAACTATCAGAAATATGCCAAGGAATTTTTTCATGTACTATTCTATCTAGGCAAGATGCTTCTTGTTCTGGTGATAATGGCATCTGTGTTAGCTCTTCATCCTTCAGATACCCAGACATAATTGGGGTGAAGAGGCTTGAGGATAACGTGAGATGGTTTTGGAATAGAACTTTCGTAGTTTCTCTGAAAACTTCCATGAAAACCACTCTGCATAATGGGTCATTAAAGGGCTTAATATTTGGATTTATTGAAAGATAAACAAAGCGTGCAGCAGGTAACCACTCGAAGTGCATTGACTGTGGTATATCTTGTAGGGTCCCATCCTTAAGACGCAAGTCCATTCCATAGATAACTGTGTCATCACGTTCTATATATTCTTTGAACAAATTTTGTGTTGGAGAGGTATAAATGAAAGAAATGTCTTGTGGATATTGGAGCATTTTATATTCGGTGCGTTTTTTAAAAGATAAAGACTGGGCATCCGATTTCACCAGAGCGTAGTAGCCGCTAAAAGGAGGAGTTGCACAGGTCATTTTTCCTGAATTTAGATCAATACATCGAGATGGGATGATTGAGAAAAGCTCTAATGAAAATCTAAATAAAGGCGATGAATGTTGTTTGGTGAAATGGATTTTAATAGTTTGCCCAACAACTTGTATCCCTTTTGGAAGTTGTTTTAAAGGAGCTTCAAGTTTCGCCCACTCTTGGACTCCTTCGATGTCTTTTAGTACTGGAAATTTAGGTCTTCTTGATGCCATCCTTGTGATTGCTATCACGACATCGTTTACTTCTATTTTTGACCCATCAGAAAACAACAGATCTGAGTGCACTTCCAGAGAGATTTCTTTGTTCTCCCTATCATATTTAAAGCTTTTGAGGATTGTCGAGGTCAGCTTATTATCAAGGGAAACTTCTAAAGGCGTTAAATAAAGCATTCTCATCGCATTCAGATTAATTCCATTATCGGCGTCAAGAGGATCAAAGGAGTTTGGTGCGGGCATATCGAAGAAAATGAAATTTACTGGCTTCATTGATTTATTCCTATTCCTCACTGTTAGAAGTCCGTTAAAAGATAGGCTGAGGAGTATTAAGCTTGCAATGATACATCGAAGCCTATTTAACCGGAACATTGTCTTGCGTGCTCAAGACCATTTGGCCGGGAGAAACTTCCTTAACCTGAAGTGAGTGCCCTATCTGTGCTTCGATACTTTTAATGAGAGCAGAAATATTGTCATCTTGACGTATATCTTTGATTTCGATGATAGGATTATTGCTGATTGGATTTGTCTTAACTTCAACCCGTCCCTGAAACGAAGCTGGTAGGACAAAGGCGCCGAAAATTTTTGCGAAATTGGCAATTTTTTCTTTCACTTGAACATCTCCCATTGAATTAGGATGCGAAGCAAGTCTGATGCCAGTTGTAGCCAAGTCAGAGCGTAAATAGTCGAAGCGGAAAATAAAAACTGGCAATTATTTACATGATTGCCAAAAAGGTGATCAGTTAAAAAGTTTCCGTTTGAATTGGGAGCCAAACACACCCCCATCAGGGGGGCTGTGCTCTCTGAGTGATGATATCACTCGAGTGAAAGAGTAATTCAAGAAAACCTATAAGAGCTACTTTAATATACAGTATTTTATTTTTGCTGAATCTGTAGATCTATTTTTTGCTTTAAGTTGAGGGTGTGCCAAATA
>JBCECD010000280.1:4285-16422 GCA_039206745.1 Bdellovibrio sp.
CCTGGCGGCGGCAACGAATTCTGTGCTTACTAAGCTCACCGTAAGGCGAGCGTCGCTTTATTTCGAGTAGACTTTTTTTATTGCAATGTAGAGCCTGAATTCGTTTTCGGGCTTCTACTTGGTGGGGTGATAATTCAGACAACCCGCACCCCAGCCATGAGGTTCTTATAGTCATTAGCTGTTGAAAGACTAAAGATCGCTATTCCCACAGGCAATGACTGCGTTTATACCGACAGCTTTTACACAAGCAGTGACATTGGAAACATCGCGAGTGTTTTTTACGCCCCTGCAGGCAATGGCAGCTGAATTATTTTCGATGGACTTAATACAAGAAGCGACGACGTCTGTATCAAAGCGGCCTTTGACTCCACCGCATGCAATGGCGGCATTATTGCCAACGGTCTCTACGCAAGAGACTACGGCTGCGGTCTCACGATCATTTCTGACACCTTTACATGCTATGGCAGCAATGCTGTCTACCGCATTTACACAAGATATCACGGCAGCCGCCTCAAAACGATTTCTGATGCCTATGCAAACAACAGCGGTGCTGTCGCCGACGGCTTTTACGCAGGACAAAATTGAAGGTACCTCTATGGCGCTTATGCGATTATTTGCAAAAACTGAAGAAGACATCATTAAAAAACTTATAATGACAATCAGATTTTTCATGCGAAGCTCCTCGGTCTCAACTAGACATGTATATATTTATTGAGGGCTGAAAGTAAATCAATGTATTTAAGCAGAAGCTTAATATGGGGGAAAGTTGATAATACCCAGTTCTCTTTACAGTCTCTCTTCGGAAAGATTCAAAATAGGCATCGTCACGACAAAAAAGGAGAGTTTGCAATCGACATCTCCTCAACCAGTGGTGCAAAGGGCTATCCACCGAAAGAGCTCGATAGCTTACGGGCCCCAGAAAACTAATTTAAGAGATTTATTTATGGGGCGCAGTTTTTATGCGAAATACAAAAGCCATTAGCAGCCCAGTACTCGTAGGTGCTGGCGATGAAAGCCCCGCCAAAAATTCCTATATTCTGCGGCGAGATCCTATGAAAATAATGGAGGTTTCCTGCCATTTTCCAGTCTCCGAGGTGGGTCTCTATAGTGGATCTTGCGCTGCTCCTTAAGATTCCGTGGAACCCGGCTGGACAAGGCATTTCTTTTCCGTTAATCTCAATAGATCTCACGAAAAGGAGGAGAACTATGGTTATAGTACAAGTAATTTCATCTCTCCTCTCTTTGTCATAATTTTCAGGAGCGGCACCGTTACTCCTCTCTCGGAAATAGGCTTCTACAATTTATAGAAAAAATCGCAGCTTCGGAATTGAAGCAGTTATGGATATTTATGAACTTCTTAAGACGTTTATTATTCACCGAGGTCACGCCTTTGGTGAGATTGGCAAAAACCAAGCATATTGAGGAAAGAGACCTTTTATCTCTGCCGATGGATTTGGAGCCTCGGCACAGACCTCTTTATTTAGATGAGCTCCAGTGGACAACGCCCAAGGCCTTGTTGTTTTCTTTGGTGAAGGTTTTGCGGCCCTACACAAAAGTGGCTTATACCTGGTATTTCTTCAGTTCTTTGTTGGCTTTGCTCTCTCCGATTTTAGTCAACCGTTTTGTCGGGCTGATTTCACAGGGGGTTGTGCGTGAGACTTTGCCTGAAGCTTTGTTGTATGGCGTGTTGCTGGGGGTGTGCGGATTTTTATCGGGATTGTGTTTGCAGCACTATTTCTTCAATAGTTTGAAGGGATATCAAGTGGCGACCAATATTCTCAATGAGAAGATATTTCGTCACAGTTTAAAACTCAGTCAGAGAGCCCGCCAGAAAAATCAAGTAGGTGATATCGTCAACCACATGAGCTCCGACAGCGACAATGTTTCGGACTTTCCTCAGGTGCTGGGTGACTTGATTTCCGCTATTCTTCTGATTGGGGGAGTTGTCTGTCTGCTTTTTTACTATATTGGTTGGTCGGCCTTGGCGGCTTTGTTGGTGTTATCGTTTTTAGCACCGTTAACTAATTATATTGCAAAAAGATTTACTCATCTCGATGAGGAGATGATGGCCTATCGGGACCATCGTGTCACTCTGATGACTCAGGCCATGAATGCCATCCGGGTTGTGAAATATTTTGCCTGGGAGAGAAGTGTTGCCAAAGAAGTGACTGAGGTGCGCACTAAGGAGTTGAACAGTCGGCGGCGTTTAGCGAAAGCAGAGGTGATCTCGAGTCTTGCTTACCTGGCGGTTTCCACTCTGGTTTTGTTTGTGGCCTTGGCTGTTCATGCTTGGCGAGGGCAGACTTTGGATGCGGCGATTATTTTTACCTGCATTTCACTTTTTGGTTTGTTAGAGGGACCTTTTGGTGATCTGTCGCGATTGATTTCTCGTTCAACCAATGCTGTTGTGGGAGCTCGTCGCATCCTCACTTATCTTTCGGAGGAAGAGATCGAAATTCCTACAAAAGAAAGAATGGATGTACAGAATCCTGTGGGCGTTATGTGGTCGGATATTGAACTTCGTCATGAAGGTTCAGAACACAGCGTGCTGAGAAATGTGTCTCTTGCAGTTCCAGCGGGTCAATCCTTGGCGATAGTGGGACCTGTAGGAGCCGGGAAAAGCTCTTTGCTGATGAGTCTTCTCGGAGAGCTCTCCCCCCAAAAGGGCCAGATTGCTTTTTTTCCGGAGATCGAGGGAAGACCTCGTATGGCCTATGTTCCGCAGGAAGCTTATATTGTGAACAGCACGCTGCTGGAGAATCTTCAGTTTGGCGAAGAAGTCAGTAAAGAGGACTTGCGAAGATCTTTGCATAACAGTTGTTTAAGTCGGGACCTGAAAGAATGGTCTTCAGGATTACGCACGGAAATTGGCGAGAAAGGTGTCAATCTTTCGGGAGGGCAGAAGCAGCGTGTAGCTCTAGCACGGGCATTTCTACGCAAGCCTCAGATCGTGCTTTCGGACGATCCTCTTTCCGCAGTGGATGCAGAGACTGAGAATCTTCTTTGTGAGCGTTTAATCTTTGGCGCGTGGAAAAATGTCACACGTATTGTGGCAACTCACCGTCTGGAACATTTAGGACGTTTTGACCACGTGGCATTTTTACATGAAGGGCATCTGTGGGGGCCTTTGCCTTTTGCTGAACTATTGCAAACCTGTGCGCCGTTTGCTGATTTTTATAAGGAACATGGTAAGACCCAAGGTGAGAGTGAAATGACCAAGGACTCTGCCGAAAGAGTTTTATCTGAGTCTTTCGAGGCTACGGATGAGGCTGAAGAAAAAAATCATCGCGTAACGGAAGATGAAGATCGTGAAGTGGGAGCGGTGAAGAGCTCGGTTTATTGGGACTATATTAATTCACTGGGAGGAGAGAGTTCCGCCAGACTGCTTATTTTATTTTTATTGCTATTGGGAGCAGTCACGGCAACAGTTTTGCCTCTCGCGCAGAAAGCCTGGCTGTCCTATTATTCTGAGCATCGTGCAGAGTGGGTCGCTTTGGCTGCCATTGGCATTTATGGCCTTATTGGGTTAGCTGTTTTAGTGGGTTCTTTGTTGAATCATCTCTTTTGGCTGGATCGAGGTATTAAAGCTGGAAAAAATATGCATGATAAGATGCTGAAGAGTGTTCTGCAGTCTCCGATTCGGTTCTTTGACTCCACTCCTGTGGGCAGAATCATTCAGAGATTTTCACGCGATGTCGAGTCTGTAGACGTGTATTTGCAGTGGAGTTTTGATTCAGCTGTGCACTGTGCTTTGCAGGTAGGGATTGCCATTGTTTTGATTCTGACGTTGATGCCAGTCATGGCTGTCGTGATTATTCCTGTTATGGCTCTATACTACATTTTACAAAGAGATTACCGTCGTCCTGCGCGCGAGGTGAAACGCTTTGATAGCATAGCCCGGTCTCCGCGCTATGCGCATTTCAAAGAGAGTTTGCAAGGGTTGACTGTGATTCGCAGCTTTAATAAGTCTTCCTGGTTTATGGAAAATTTCTATCAGAAACTTTCTCATAGCAATCGGATGTTTTATTCGCACTATGTTATCAATCGCTGGTTTTCCTCGCGGATTCCTTTGTTGGGAGGAATGATTTCTATGGCAACGGCTGTTGGGGTGAGCTTGTCAGCTTATTATGGTGTGATGAACGCGGGTACGGGGGGTCTGGTGACTTTGTATTCTCTTTCGTTCTGGGGTTTTCTCAATTGGGGCGTGCGAGTGTTTGCTGATATTGAATCGCGTATGACTTCCATCGAGCGGCTGAAGTTTTTTTCTAACTTACCTCCCGAGGCGTCCACAATGAAAAGCACTGAAAAACCTCTATCGGAATCTTGGCCCGAGGTTGGAGCTATCGAGGTCAAAGATCTGAAGGTTCGCTACGCCCCTCATCTGCCATTGGTTCTTAAAGGAATTAGCTTTAAAGTTGCAGCGGGCAGCCGAGTGGGCATTATTGGTCGAACCGGTTCAGGTAAGAGCACCTTTTTCCAGTCGCTTTTCCGCTTTATTGAGGCCGAGGAAGGCAGCATAGCGATTGATGGAGTGGATATTGCGGCTGTTCCTTTGGAAAAATTGCGTAGAAGTATGGCTATCATTCCGCAAGATCCGACTCTCTTCATGGGAACAGTTCGCGATAACTTAGATCGTTACCGAGAGTATAGTGATGAAGAAGTTATCACAGCTTTGCAGCATGCTTCGATGTGGGACTATGTCAGTCGTTTACCTCAGGGATTAAATTCGCCAGTAGCCGAAGGCGGTTTGAATCTCAGTCAGGGACAAAGACAATTGTTGTGTCTAGCTCGCGCTCTTCTGACAAACGCGAAGGTGATTGTTATGGATGAAGCGACAGCCAGCGTGGATGTGCAAACAGACGCACTTCTGCAGAATGTGATTCGTACGGCATTTGCGGGAGTCACAATGCTGATCATTGCTCATCGTTTAGGAACAATAGCTGATTGCGATCAAATCGTGGAGATTTCCGCTGGTGAAGTAAAGTCCTTGCGTAGGCCCGCTGATTTTTCTCAAGAGGAGATTGAGAAGAGTTTGGTTTAGGTCCTCTACCCTTGAGGACCGTTAGCATTCACGATACGTGGCATGCCGTGCGCTGGTTTTTGCATGCGCAGCTTTTGTGTCGGACGTGTGGTTTTGTGATAATAGTCGATCTTTGTGATTTGACCTGTGCGCAGAGAGCGATAAATGGCTTCAATGATTTTAATATCGAGAAGGCCTTCTTCTCCTGAAGGCTCGGGTTCTTTATTTTTTAGAATACAATCAGAAAAGTATTGCAGTTCGGGAGCGAACTGGTCGTGTTTTTTAAATACTTTCTTTCGTTCCCGAGAATCTGTTTTTGTAGTGAGAGTCATAGTCTGATTCATTTCATACGAGTTTTGCAGTCGTATCTGACCGGCTGTGCCCAGAACTTCATACATGGAAGAGTCGGCAGCGCCAAAACTGATGGCAAATGTGGCCAAGCGAGCTTTGGTAAATCTCATGGTCACGGCAATCATCTCCTCCACTTCTTTAAAGCGAGGATCGTTGGACGTTGCTCGAGTGGCAGAGACTTCGACGGGCTCATCTTGAAAAATGTAGCGAGCAGCATTAATACAATAAATCCCGATATCATAAAGCGGTCCGCCGGCCATTTTCTTTTGCAGGCGGATGTTATTTAGATCCGCCACTTGCATTGTGAAGGTAGAATTGAAGATGCGAGCATCACCAATTTGACCTTTGTTGATAGTCTCAATGACAGCCAGATTCGCGGGATCAAAGTGCAGACGGTAGGCTACCATCAGTTTGATCTTATTAAGACGAGCAGCTTGAATCATCGACAAACAATCCTGCTGTCGTGGGGCCATAGGTTTTTCTGTGAGTACATGTACGCCATGTTTAGCTGCAATCTCGGCAAATTGGCGATGCATGGTATTGGGAGTGGCTATGTAAACGGCATCAACCAGGCCGCTGGCCATGCATTTTTCGTATTCGGAATAATCAAAAAGATTTTCCACTTTGTATTGCTTTCCAAGAACGCGCAGTTTGGTCGCATCACCTGAAATAAGAGCCGTGAGCTCAGAGTTGACTTTAGCCTGTTTAAAAGCGGGCAAAACAGCGGCCTGAGCGATATGCCCGAGGCCGACGACAGCATAACGAATCTTCCGTTTCATAAGCAGCTCCTGATAAAGGGCCAGTATACAAGGATCAATGTGCAGTCATTCCAATAGCTATTTTTATCTCGATCTCGCGAGGATGGGAATGACTTGAGCTAAGCTCATAGATCCTCCTCTTTAGCTTCTATTACCAAGCTACAAAGGCTTCAGAAAAAACTCCAATGAGGATTGGAACGGCTGCGATTTTACAGTGTTCAGTAAGATCTCTCTGTGGTTCTTAACATTGTCAAAAGGGAAAATGTTTTACTCCTTACAAATTCGTGCCTTCAGATACTCCCAATTCATCTGGGCAATAGAAGTCAAAGGAATATGCTGGGGACATTCGACTGCGCAAGCTCCAGTCAACGAGCAATGGCCAAAGCCTTCTGTTGCCATCTGTGTGACCATATTTAAAGTTCGTGGTGCGGATTCAGGGTGACCTTGTGGAAGAGTGTTCAGATGATTGATTTTAGCAGAGGTGAAGAGAGCTGCGGAAGCATTTTTACATGCAGCCACGCAGGCACCGCAGCCGATACAAGCAGCCATGTCCATGGCTTTATCGGCAGTTATTTTTCCAATAGGCACAGAATTGGCTTCAGGAGCTGTTCCGGTGTTGGCAGAGATGTATCCACCCTTTTGAATAATGCGATCAAAGGCAGAGCGATCCACAACCAGATCTTTAATCAGCGGAAAGGACTGTGCTTGGAAAGGTTCCAGAACAACTATGTCGCCATCTTTAAAGCTGCGTAGGTGCACTTGGCGGGTTGTTTGATTATTATGAGGGCCATGCGGACGACCATTCACCATCATTCCGCATTGCCCGCAGATTCCTTCGCGGCAATCGTGATCAAATGCCACAACAGACTCGCCCTGAAGAACTAAACGTTCATTGAGAAAATCCAAAGCCTCCAAAAGGGACATGTCCTGATGCAGCCCATCCGCTTCATAGGAAACCAAAGAGCCGGCTGTTTCACGATTTTTCTGGCGCCAAATTTTAAATGTCAATTTCATACAAACCTACTTATAACTGCGCACGGTGGGTTTAATAAATTCAAACTTGAGTTCTTCCTTGTGTACTTTGAATTGATGAGCTCCCTGATACTCCCATGCAGAGACGTAGCTAAAGGCCTCGTCATTGCGCAGAGCTTCGCCATCAGGAGTTTGATATTCTTCGCGGAAATGAGCACCACAAGACTCTTCTCTTTGTAGAGCATCTACGCACATCAATTCGGCCAGCTCTAAGAAATCTATGAGCCGAGAAGCTTTATCTAGCTCAGGATTAAATTCCTCCGCGCTGCCGGTGACTCGCACTTCCCGATGAAATTCTTCTTGCATGGAACGTATTTCCTGAATGGCCTTTTGCAGACCTTCTTTGTTGCGGCTCATGGCGCATTCCTGCCACATGATGTTGCCTAGACGACGGTGAAGGGAGTCGACAGTTTTACTTCCCTTGTTGGTGATCAAACTTTCAAGTTTACGACGAACGTTCGTTTCAGCTTCGACGAAGGCGTCATGATCTGTAGAAATTTTCCCGGTTTTAATATCATCTGAGAGATAATTTCCGATGGTCAGAGG
This sequence comes from Bdellovibrio sp., assembly GCA_039206745.1. Taxonomy (GTDB): domain Bacteria; phylum Bdellovibrionota; class Bdellovibrionia; order Bdellovibrionales; family Bdellovibrionaceae; genus Bdellovibrio. The sequence goes on from JBCECD010000280.1 coordinate 11,993, forward strand.
CAAAATAAAATAGCCGTCGACACTCGCTTGCAGCAAGGAGTTGGCGCCCAGGCGATTGGCTCCGTGATCGGCAAAGTTGCACTCTCCTACTGCATAAAGGCCTGGAACTGTTGTCATCAGCTCGTAATCGACCCACAGTCCGCCCATAGAAAAATGCGGAGCTGGAGAAATCAGCATGGGCTCTTTATAGGCGTCAATGCCTGTGATCTTATAATACATCTCAAAGAGATTGCCATAGCGGTTTTCAATCACGGGCTTGCCCAAACGCTCGAGAGAATGCTTAAAGTCGAGATAGACCGCATTTTTTAAGGCGCCCACACCGAAGCCCGCATCAATGCGCTCTTTTGCCGCTCGTGAGGAAATATCTCGAGGAGCTAAATTGCCAAAGGCGGGATAGCGCCGTTCTAAATAGTAATCACGATCTTCTTCGGGAATACTATTTGGAGGACGTGTTTCATCTTTATTTTTTGGTACCCAGATGCGACCGTCGTTGCGCAGGGATTCACTCATCAAAGTGAGTTTGGACTGGGTTTCACTTGTCTGCGGTAAAGCAGTGGGATGAATTTGTGTGAAGCTGGGTGATGCAAACAGAGCGCCCTTGCGATGCGAACGCCAAATGGCGGTGCCGTTGCAACCCATGGCTAAAGTTGAGAGGAAAAATACTTTTGAATAACCTCCGGTCGCCAGGACCACAGCATGAGCGCTGTGGCGGGAGAGTTTGCCGGTAACGAGGTCCCGCACAATCACACCGCGGGCTTTGCCATCAATAATCACCAACTCTTGCATCTCATGGCGCGAATGCATTTTTACTTTTCCTGCAGCAATCTGGCGGCTGAGTTGAGCATAACTGGCGAGAAGCAGTTGTTGACCTGTTTGCCCTCGAGCATAGAAGGTTCTTTGCACCTGAACTCCGCCGAAACTGCGATTGGCTAAGACACCGCCATACTCTCGGCCAAAGGGCACACCTTGCTGGGTGAAATGATCGATCAAAGGTGCTGAGAGTTCAGCCAGTCGATAGACATTGGCTTCTCTCGAGCGGAAATCTCCACCTTTGATTGTGTCATAAAACATCCGCCACACATTATCACCGTCGTTTTGATAATTTTTCGCTGCATTCACCCCACCCTGGGCTGCAATGGAGTGCGCTCGACGGGGAGAATCCTGGAAGCAGAAGCATTTCACATTGTAGCCACCTTCAGCCAATGTGGCAGCGGCTCCAGCACCCGCCAAGCCAGAGCCGATGACAATCACATCTAATTTTCTTTTATTTGCCGGGCTGATAAGACGGCAGTGCGCCTGATAGTGACTCCATTTTTCTTGTAAACTTCCCGGAGGAATTTTGGCATCCAGTTTCATATATCACCTATCTGAAATAAACAATAAGAGGGATCACAGCAAAGCCAATGCCGACAAACCAAGCATACACCACTCCGGCTCGGGCCACCCAACGTAAATACTTTTTATGATAGAGTCCTAAGGACTGGAAGGCACTTTGCACTCCATGAGCTAGGTGCAAACTCAGAGGCAGCATCGCCACAACATAAAGAATAATATAAAATGGACTTTTAAATACTTCGACGACCATCTGATACAGATCTTCATCTTGCCCTTGAATTTTCACCTTAAACCAGAAATTCGCCATGTGAACAATGATAAAGGCCAGGAGAATGCTGCCGAGTAAGGCCATATTTTGAGAGGTCCAGGTGGAGTTTTCAGAAGAAGAGACCTTGATGCCAGTGGGGCCTTTGCAAATTTTATTCTGGCGAGTGATGATAAGGGCGTAGATGACATGAAAGAGGATGCAGGCGTAGTTCAGATAAGCCACGGCAGTGATCACGGGATTGCCGCGAAGAGTGGCGGAATAGTTATTGTATAACTGACGAGCTTGTTCCTCGGGTAAAAGTAGGAGTAAATTAGCTCCGAGATGTGCAATGAGAAAAATGCAGATAAAGAGCCCGGTCAATGCTAAGATGATTTTTCTGAAGATGATCATGCATCCATTATGAGGAAGCAGAGTCGTGAAGGCAAATTTGAATTTGGAAATTTGAATGAAAAAAATTCGAGCTAGTCATATTTTAGTACGACACCAGTACGAAGCGGATGATATTTTGCGAGCTTTGCGCGAAGGTAAAAACTTTGAGGAGCTCGCACAAAAATATTCACAATGTTCTTCTGCAAAAAGCGGTGGTGATCTGGGCTGGTTTTCTGAGGGCCGTATGGATGACAGTTTTGAAGAGGCGGTTTTGATGTTGAAGGCAGGTCAGACCAGCTCGACAGCAGTGCGGACAAAATTTGGATATCACATTATAAAAAGAACAGCATAGGACTCTCTTGATATTGATAGCTTTTTAAAAAACTTCCTTAAATAATATTGAAAGTGCTTTTGGCGCAGGCAAGAAGAGTGAGGTGAGAGATCTCATTCCAATAGCCTGTCTGGCTCCAGGGCGCGTATTTCTGGTGGGAGAATTGAATCAATGGCTGGTGGGAATTTGTTATGAAGTGGACTTTGAAAAAGCAGTTGTTTTTATTGTGTAGTATTTTTCTGGCAATATTAGTGGGTGTATCCAGTTTGTCTTTTGTCAACTCGACCACTTTAATGAGTCAGTTTGATAATGTGGCTGAGGTGCAACTTCCGGCAGTTCGTTATATGACTTTAGCAGATATGACTCACGATGCTTTGCGCTCAGTGGTCTTGGCCTCCCTTCTGGCGGCGGAGAGAGAAAATCAAGAGGACCTCAAAGCGTCGCATGAAGAGGCAGAAGAAAAATCCCAGGATTTTCGTAAGAACCTGAGCAACCTCCGGCAATTGCAACTCAACACAGAAACTCAGGCGGCAATCACAGAGACGGTTCCTCAAATGGAAGAGTACATTCAGCATACTCTGAAAATTGTGGATATGTCACGCAACCAAGGGTATCAGGCGGCTTTAGCGGAGTTGCCTCAATTTAATGAAAGTTTTAAATTTCTCGAAGAGAAAATGGAAAAACTGGGCGATCTTATTGAAGTGGATGCGGCTCGTGCTCATGCGACGGGTGGAACTTTGCGAACGGTGAATCTGATCGTTTCAATTTTGGGAGCCATTGTGTGTTTGTTTGGCGGATATTGGATCACCCGAGGTCTGGTTCGTCAGATGACAAGCTTCACTCGTCGTATTGAGGAAACGGGAGAGTCATTGGATAAAACCAGCAGTCATCTGAGTAAAGCCAGTCAAAGCCTTGCTCAAGGGGCGACTCAATCGGCGGCGTCTTTGGAGGAAACGGTGGCCTCCTTGGAGCAACTCTCCAGTATGGTCAATAACAACTCGGGAAATGCTAAGAGTGCTTCGGGTCTTTCCAGTGAAAGCTTTGAAGCCTCGCGCGCCGGAGCAGAGTCTGTCCAGCGTTTAATTCAGTCCATGGATTCGGTGCGAGACTCATCTAATAAAATCGAAGAGGTTATTCAAGTTATTGATGATATTGCTTTTCAGACAAACTTGCTGGCTCTCAATGCTTCGGTGGAGGCCGCTCGGGCGGGAGAAATGGGCAAAGGTTTTGCCGTCGTTGCTGATGCGGTTCGCAGTTTGGCTCAACGAAGCGCGGACTCTGCCAAAGATATTTCCAAGATGATCCAAGACAGTGTGACGAAGATCCATGAGGGGGGACAGATGGCGCATCAAAGTGGTGAGCTGATCAATAAATTTTTAGAATCTGCCCAAAAAGTCATGGATATCAATAATGAGATTTCCGGAGCCAGCAATGAGCAGGCGCGAGGGATCAATTTGATCAGTGCGGCGATGAACAAACTAGACCAATCATCTCAGAGCAATGCACAGGTTGCGCAGGATGTGGCACAGACCAGTGAGCAGATGTCAGAATTATCTCAAGGTATGCAAAAGTTGGTTGTCGAGCTCAAGGATTTGATTGGGAAGTAGAAAAAATTGATTTCTGACAGGTATTTCCCGTGTGCGAAGGTGTTTTTCATCAGAAAAATCGATTCTAGTCCTGAGCTCTTCTCTTTGGGATCATAATAGCAGGAGTACACAGGAGGTTCACATGCTCAGAGCAGCGATCGCCTTTTTTATCATTGCTATTGTGGCTTTCATTTTTGGTGCCTCAGGCATAGCTGGAATGTCCATGGAAATTGGCCGTCTATTATTGATGGTCTTTTTGGCTTTGGCCATTATCAGCTTCTTTATCAACCTGATCGGTCGTCGAGGGCATCGGTAAATGCTGCAATAAAAAAGCCCCGAAAGGGGCTTTTTCTTTAGAGGTTAGTCTTCATCCTCTTCGTAATCGTCGTCTTCATCGTCGTCGTCCTCCTCATCTTCTTCATCGTCATCGAAGTCTTCGTCAGCTTCAATGCGGACAAGCCAGCCCTCTTCATAAGGATCTTCAATGATCAAAGAAGGTTCTTCGACCACTTGAGAGTTCACTTCGATCACAGTGCCAGAT
>JBCECD010000281.1:0-15415 GCA_039206745.1 Bdellovibrio sp.
GAGATAGATTACAGAACTGAAAACAATCTTCACGAAGCCTCCTGCATGGTGAACTTAGAAAAGATTGTAAGCAGTATGAAACTATAAACAAATATTTTGTTGTGATGTATAAGAGTACATCGAAAAACTCTCGTCCTAAGATGGGGACTTTGTCAAAATGCGGGCGAATAATTTTTCTGCGCTGAACGCGATTTCAACAAAGTTAGGTTTACTTACATTTTCTTCCCGTAGAATTTCTTTTTCATATCGAGAGTCACTTGTTGCAAAGTATCTTGCAACAGCAAGTTGAAAACATCTTCTACGGGGATGCGATAAAGATCTGCTAACTTTTTAATGATCTTCATAGGGGGAGCAGACAGTCCTCTTTCCCAGTTAGATATAAATTGAGGAGTTGAATATCCCAAAGCTTCTGCCACTTGTTTCTGTGATAAACCCGAGGCTTCTCTTTTCGTTTTTAAGAATTTTGCGAAATCAGTTTTCATACAACACGTCCTCTGCATAGTCCTTCGTTACAAGTAAGAGATGTATAGCAGAATTTATTCTAAACAATCAAATATCTGTTGTAGTTATCCTGATTTTGTCCCTATTTTTCCCTGTACAAAGAAATAATTCCCGGGTGGGGGAAAAGTTTCAAAAAGAAGCACAGCCTTTGTCTCAAAAAAGCCCTGTTAAGGGGATCTACACAAAATGAACTTTATTTTTTTTCGCATCTGTCGAAAACTAAATATAAATCCTTTAGGAGGTACGTGTGGGACCCTTTCGTGCAGTGATTTTAGATTATGCCAAAGAGCAATTAGATGATCCTATAGCACAAAAAGTTTTTTCTGATGTGCTTTTTGTGAAACAAAAGAATTTTTTACGTACAGATCCGCAGTATGTGGTCATGGATAAGCATGACATGATTGGGACGCACTACCTTATATATGACACTTCTAACTTGCATGCTCCGCACCTGATTTTTGCGATTCGAACGACCTATCTTTCTCGCTCTAAGGAGCATGGCGTGGAGACGCCTTTAATGAGCCTTCTACCCCGTTTGGAGTCCCGCTTTCAGCAGGCTTTCGGGAAGTTTCAAGATCGTCATCCGGAGTTGGTGGATTGCAACTCGTGGTTTGTGGACCCGGCATATTCTAAAAAATCGTCAGGACTTTCTCTGTCAGATATTGGCTACTTCCTGGTGTGTATGAATGTCATGCGCAACGGATTGGATAATATCATCGGGTGCACCAATGAGACTTATCATGCCTCGCGCTGGGTGGAGAGTGTGGGAGAGATGGATAAAGGGTATATCTTTGAGCATCCCTCCGTGAAAGCTCCGCATATGATGTTGATGGTTGAGAACTTCAATATGGAGCATTTCTCCAAGGTCTATGAGAGTAATAAAGAGCTGCTTGTTCAGGCCGAGGAGATTTTTCCTGCGAACGGCCCGGCGTTACCGTCCTTCGGTGACTATATTCAACAAGTCTTTGCGAGTTCTAAACGACGTGCAGAACTAAAGGTGGCTTGATGTCAGAGCTGAGATCGATTTCGTATCTCAGTTCTAATATACCATGATGGCATTCCTCTTCTGCTTTGGGAAAAAGAGGAGACATATTTCCAAGATAAGGAAACCAAGCTAAAAGAAGATGTCTGTATCTCATGAGTCTTTTGAGATTGCGGACGTCTTCTTTGACAAAGCCGTGTTGCTCGAGAGGCAACAGCGTCTTGAGAATATACTTTTTCCCGACAAAGCTGCTTTTGTATTCGAAGTTGTTATCAAAATAATGAAAGTTGTTCGCCAGAGTCTGGTAGATATCGAAGTAACTTTCTGACTGACGAAACTGTTTGCCCAGTTCACTTTGATGCAAAGTCAGAAAGTTCACACTGGCTAAAGTGTCCAGCTCTTCCTGTGAAAATCCAAAGCGCGCCAAGGTTTCCAAGAGATCAGCAAAATATGTCAAATTGATCTGAGTATTGAGATCATTATAAATGGCTGGAGAGACATTCAAGCTGTGCAGAATTTTGTCGGCGAAGACTTGACCTCGAGTTAAAGTAATATAGCGGAGAATATGCGCGGAAGTTCGAATGAAACTATTTTTGTTCCCTTCATAGCGTTCAGGCAAAGATAAATAATCCCCGAACACACGCTTGCGTGCCAGCTCCCGATCATAAGTTCCATTGTAGAGTTGATTTTCATCAATGCTTAAAATTTGAGTTAAGCGAGTGAAATGACTACCGGTGACGCGAATGTCTTTATGAAAAGACCACCACGCCAAACAGTCCTCGGCACTGGCAGAAATAATATCTGGGAGCTGACGCAAAGGCAGTCCCACCTCGCGCACTATTTGGCGCATCCGTTCAGACTCATTCGAAAGAGAAACGGGGCGACGTGGTTTCATTGTGGATAATTCAAGCTGAGGCTTTTGGAAATGTCGTTAATATGTTTGATGCGTGCGATACGGCTGAGCTCAATCAGATCATCCATATCGAGATCCAAGACTTCAGTGAGAGTGTCGAAGTTCTGTGGAGAAATTTTCGAGCGGCCTGATTCGATGCGACGATATGTCAGAGGGCTCATTGAAAGAAGTTGAGCAAGCTCTTCCACACTCAAATGTCTTTCGCCACGACGGCGCGAGAGATAGAGACCCACCAAAAATCTGCCATAGCGATTTTGCAGTGGAAAGAGTTCTTCAATGCTCATAAACTGACACCTCTTTATCGTTTTAAAGGTTCTTGAGCTTTAAGTCTAGGGCAAATAAAAATGGCCCGGAGGCTTAGTAAAAGTTCTAGTTATGATCAGAGTTTCGACGCTTGCAAGCCACCCCTGAGATCTCTTTTTATGAATCATTACGAAAAAGAAATACTCAAAACTCAGAGACATTTTCAAAGCTCTAAAAAAGCTATAAGAAGAAGCATTTTCAACGCAAAGCCCCTAGCTAACACTCCTTAGATCCCCAAGCTCCCAACAAAAAAGCCACAGCCCAAGTATAAAGGATGTGAAGAGAGTGGAGTTCCCCATTAATGGGGAACTCCACTCTCTTCACATCCGTCCCCCTGAGTGCCGGTAACTGCATTGAATCACCGTAAATAAATTAGAAGTCATAATTCAACCGATCGACAGCCTGGCGCTGAAATTGCATCAAAAAAAACAAGGAGTCCCCATGAAATTTTACCCCCTCATTTTAGTGCTCATGTGGGCCACCACCAGCCAAGCCGCTGCATCCTGCCTGTGCAAGGCTGATCCCTACTCTAAAAAATACATCACCTTCGCCAAAACCTGGTACGGCACCAAAAGAAAATGGACCTGCGTATACACGTGCCAAAACTCCCGCCAGGAGAGCGTGCAGATTCTCGGAACCCATCAGAATTGGTATCTTACAGATCGAGGTTTGGAAGGGATTTGCGACGGGTTGGAATATGTGAACGAGTATAATACTTATCGTAATGATTTTGTCTGGGTGTTTAAGAAAGCACAGTGGTTCAATCCGGAGAGCTCCACGGCTCAGGATGTGAAAGCCTGGGCCCAAGAGACTTGTCGTGAATAACAAGTCTGGCAAGGGCCGAGAGAGAAGTGGTTATTTCAACCGTGTCTCCATCAGTTCTTTCATGGCATTGAGAGCATCAACCCAAGTGAAAATACCGACGAGCTTGTGATTGTCGACAACGAGAGCTGAGCCGTATTTGTGGGCAGCCATTTCGGAGCAGACTTCAGACAGAGGAGCCCGCGGGGAAACGGTGTAAGGCTCTTCAGAAAAAGCTTCGCGCACTTGCACTTTTTCTGGATCGACATCGCGAAAGCTCTCGATCAATTTGATATCGCGATCGGAAAGAATTCCGACCAAACGTCCTCCGTCTAAAACCGGCAAGTGACGCACTCGCAGTTCGAGCATCATTTTTTCGGCTTTGGCGAGTGTGCTATCTGCACCGATGGTGAGAGGAGCCGTTGTCATGAATTTATCGACAGTGGGAATGGTTTTCATAGATCCTCCTTTTGCGAAGATCATCTCACTTTCGTGTCGGAGTGTGAATCGTGAAAATGGTGCCCTGATTCTTATGCGATTTGACTGAGAGAAATCCACCCCAAGAGTGGAGCAAGCGGTAAGATGTGGCCAAACCTAAACCCGTTCCTTTGCCCACTTCTTTGGTTGTGAAAAACGGAGTGAACAGATTCTGCAAAGTTTTTTCATCCATGCCGCAGCCATTGTCTTCAATGTGCAGCAGAGCTGCGGAGGTCGTGCGTTCCGCCCGAATGCTGATTTTTCCGATAAGAAGAGGCTCGGTTTTTTTCCTCTCTTCAATTGCATGCAAGGCATTGATCAGCAGATTGAGAATCACCTGAAAAAGGGAGTTGGGGACGCCGGTCATTTCAAAATCCTCCGCGACTTCGGTGCTCCAGCTCACGCCTTGCTTGCGCATTTCAAAGAGAATAAAATCCTCCATGTCAGCAAGCAGACTGAGGATGTGCACAGACTGCGGTTTTTCTGTCTGAGAACCCCGTGCCAGCTTGAGCAGATTCTGAATGAGGTGAGTGATGCGATCAATCTGCTGAATGATGATGGCAGCGCCGGGTTGCTGGACCATCATTTCAGCACGTCCTCGCATGATTCCGAGAGGAGTGCCAATCTCGTGCGCCAGACCAGATGCCAGAATACCGACGGAGGCGAGGCGCTCTTGCTGGAGAATTTGACTCTCCACGCGGGTTCTCTCCGTGATGTCACGAAAGGAGATCAGGTAAGCGCGATGATTTTGAAAATAATAGGGTTTGGTTGTCGTCTCAATCAGCCGCGTCGAAGTCTCTTGCGGCAGGGACAGGGTCTGCACATCTTCGACAAAGATTTTGTATTGAGGTCCAAGCAGCTCTTCGATAGTGGCCGTGGTATTGAGAACGGAAGACTTGGGCAGGAGGGTTTCTGCTGAGACATTCCACCAGCGCAGGCGTCCGCTGAGATCGTAAATCACAAGGCCTTCAAAGCTGGAGTCCAATAAGTTTTGTAAGTTATTGGTGGTCTCTCGCAGTTGAACCTCGGCGGTCTTGCGAGCGGTGATATCCCAGCGAATGGACACAAACTCCTGAATGTGACCGGCTTCGTCGACAAAGGGCATGATAGTGGTGTGGACCCAATAGTGACTGCCGTCCTTAGCTCGATTGCAGATTTCGCCGTCCCATTTGTCACCGCGAAGGATGGTGGCCCACATCTCCTGGAAAAACTCTTTAGGATGGTGGCCCGAATTGAGCAGGCGATGATCCTGGCCGATCAGCTCCTCCTGGGAGTACTGGGAAATTTCACAGAACTTGGCGTTGGCGTATTGGATAACTCCTCGAGGATCGGTGATGGCGACGATGGCCGAAGCGTCTAAAGCTTCACGAATATTGTGGATATTTCCTGAATGAGTCATGGCACCCTCGCTCGGCACAGATTCCGAGTTATCTAGCTCACATTTTGGCTGGTGACAAGGGGAGAGGACTTTGCTATCCCGATGTCATGAAAGAAAAAGATCTGATTTACCTCATTGATGATGATCCGGGAATGGTGGCTCTGCTTGAGGATTTTCTCACGCAACAGGGTTATCTTACACGCTCTTTTATTTCCGCTCAGGAGGCATACCAGGCTCTGAGTGACGAGGTCGATCTGATTATCACCGATCTGCGTATGCCCGGTTTAGACGGGATGAGTTTCGTCGATCAGACCCATCGCCGTCATCCCTTGTTGCCGATTATTTTGGTGACAGCATTTGGTTCAATTGAAACAGCGGTGGAGGCGACTAAAAAAGGGGCCTTTCATTTTCTTACCAAGCCTTTGAAATTATCAGAGCTCTCTTTGCATGTGGAGAGAGCTTTGCACATGCGACGTTTGCAAAAAGAGAACCGGGTTTTGCGCAAAGAGTGGCGGCAGGAATATTCCTTTGCCGGTATCATCGGCAAGAGTTCGGCGATGCACGCGGTTTTTGATTTGATCCAGCGAGTGGCTCCGTCTGCCGCGAATGTGTTGATTCAAGGGGACAGCGGGACAGGAAAAGAATTGGTGGCGCGAGCGATTCATCAATTGGGACCGCGTCGGGAGAAATCTTTTGTGGCAATCAACTGCACGGCGATTCCTGACACTCTTTTGGAGAGTGAACTTTTTGGTCATGCCAAGGGTTCCTTTACCGGGGCTGTGCAGAGAAAAAAAGGTCTCTTTGAAGAGGCAGAAGGTGGAACTTTATTTTTAGATGAAATCGGCGATATGGATTTGAATCTGCAATCCAAGTTGTTGCGAGTGATTCAAGAAAAACGAGTTCGTGCTGTGGGCGATAACACAGACCATGCGGTGGATGTGCGAATCATTGCCGCCACTCACAAAGATCTGAAGGCGGCGGTGCGCGAGGGACGTTTCCGTGAAGATTTGTTTTACCGTCTGAGTGTGATCCCTGTTTACATTCCTCCGCTGCGCCATCGGGTGGATGATATTCCTTTGCTGGCCCATTTTTTCCTGGAGAAATACAATTCTCTGAATGGACATCATATCCAGGGCTTTGCTCCGCCGGCGATGCAGACGCTGTTGTCTTTGCCTTGGGAAGGTAACGTCAGAGAGTTGGAGAATGTGATTGAAAGAGCTGTGGTATTGTCGCGGTCTTCGCGCATTGAACCTCAAGATCTTCCTCAAGCGGACACTTTGAGTTCAGAAGCTTTTATGTCGCAAGTGGTGGAGGAGATGCCTTCACTGGAAGATATGGAGAGGCGTTATATCCGCTATGTGCTCGATAAAACGGGAGGCCGTAAAGAAAAGGCAGCGCATATTCTGGGAATCAATCGCCGCACATTGTATCGCAAAGAACGCGATTACGGTTGGGTGGAGGACTCGCCGCAGAGCGATGGGGACTCTCTGACTCCTGAGTTTTTGGAAACTTGAGACGTTTTGACTCAAAAAGCCCTGAATAAGGGCTTTTTTTTGGCATCTCCTTTGCTCTGATAAAAGTCAGAGGCTGAGCCTCGAAACCCACAAAGGAGTGAGTATGAAAATCCCATCATTTATTGCAGCAGCTCTCATGTTAGTGAGTTTAAATGTTTTTGCAGGTCAGGAAGCTCCCGTTGAAAAAGAAGTGCAGATCGGACTCAGTGGAGTCTATGTGCCGGGAGGTTTTGATTCTGCTTCCGATGTCTTTGTCGTCGTGAACGGTATTTTCCAAAATGGATGTTACAGATGGAAACGCGCCGATGTGGATCACCGCGACACTTATTTTCATGAAATCAAATCCGTGGCTTCTGTCAGCCAGGGAATGTGCCTGATGGTTCTGGTGCCCTTTCAAAAAGAAGTGCGGTTAGGACGGTTTGTTGAGGGCAAACACATCCTGCGCTTTGATAACGGCGACGGAACTTATTTTGAAAAATCTCTTATCGTTGAGTAGGGTGCGATAAGAGCGGAATCAAGGCCGGGCCTCCCCGGTCTTGATTTGTTATTTCAGAGTTTAAAAGATCTCACACAGACTGACGGAAGGTAGAAAGTCATGAATAAGGCACTGCGAGCTTTCTTCTATTGTTCCCTGTTGCTCATTTCCGGCTGTCATTCCAAAAAAGGATTGCAAAATATTGAATGGAAAAAGGGCGAGTCCCGAGGAGTTTTACGGTCGCTGGAGGGGCTGGAAACTTCCTCGAGCTCCCCGGTAGTTTCCTCCGATCAGATCATTGAAATAAGGGAACAAACTTTTTCCGGCATTCCTGTTGAAGGCAGTTATATCAAACGTCTGCGCCACTCTCAGGGCGAGGAGATTTTGGTGCGAGCTGCGGTTTCCTTTGAAGAAGAAAAAATGCTTTCCCTGCGCTTGGCAGATTATCAGAAAAAGAAAGCCACTGTGGTTGAAGATCTCAAGGCGGCTTTTCCTCTCTTTCGGCGATCCCCTCCTGAAAAAGTGGAAGTGGTGATCGCCCAGCGCCGGGGGTTTTATGAGCCCCTCTGGCGCATTCTCTATACTGATGCGAGTGGAGTCACTTGGCAGGTGAAAATGAATGATCATTTGCAGGTGCAGGGCGTGCAGAGAATGGGCTCGTCCTTTCAGGAGGCACTGGCGGTGGTTTTCCCGAAAGGACCTAAGCTCAGCACTTTGCAAGAAGTCACATTGAGGGGTCTGGCCGTGCATCCGGCGCTGTCCAGCACTCGATTGATTGTCACTTCGCAAGCGGAAGAAAAAATTGCGGATGTGAGTGGTGCCTTGAAGTTCACCCCCCAGGATGCACGCTTTGATCAGGTGCAGGTGTTCTATTTTTTGGATGAAGCTTTGAATTGGTTTGAAAAAAAATTGAAAGTGAAAATCCCTTTTCAGCTTCAGGCTGAGGTGCATGTGGGGGCTCCGGAAAAAACCAATGCGGCCTTTTACTACCAGGGGAAAATTCGTTTTGGCACGGGCGATGATGAAGTCTACTCGCGCATTCCGCAGGACCCCTCCATTGTCATGCACGAAAGTGCCCATGCCTTGGTGCAGGTTTTAGCCAGCCTGCCCTTTGAGGGAGAGGGCGGCTCTCTGAATGAGGCTTTCGCGGACTTTTTCACAGCTCTGCACTTGGACAATCCTCACATGGGAGAGGTGGCCTATTTGAAGGGGCCTTTCCGTCGCACTCTGGTGAATGATTTGAAATTGAAAGACAAATATGGAGGGCTCTATCACGACTCAGGAATTATCAGTGGCTTGCTCTGGTCGGTGCGTAAAAAAATAGGAGCTGACAAAGCCCAGATGGTGGCTTTATTAACTTTGAATCGTCTCACTCCAGGCAGTGACTTTGTCGACTTTGGTGTGCAGTTGCAGGAAGTGTTGCCGCAGGTTTTAAGTGCGGAAGAGGTCAAGGCGGTGAGCGGGTTGATTCGGGAAAGGGGGTTTTAATGGGACTGTCCATTTTATGGGGTGTGTGGTTGTTCACAGGTTTTATTTATCATGGAGAGCCGATGCCACCTCTGAATCCTTCTCTACAAATCCGCTATGAGTTTCAAGCTTCAGGAGAGAACACTTTGCATTACTTTCGAGAGGGCGAGCAGGGCTTTTGCGAGCGCCGAGCCCGTTATGAATACGATGGTGGGTATTTGGCGCAACAAGTGATTTGGGTGAATCCAGACAATGCTTCTTGGTGCTCTCGAGATACCGATATGCAAATGAACAATCACAGTGTTACGCCGATGCAGCTCGAAGAAAATGTATTGCATCTCATTCTTCCTCTGGGAGAAGAGGAGCTAACCTATGTGTGGAAAAAAGTAACCGCAGTGAAGCGTTAATTGTTCCATTGTTTTTCCATAAATTGTTTAGCCCGTGACAAAGAAAAAGATGTTGATATGGATGTCTCCGTTCGAGCATTAAAGCTCAAAGGAGGAATCATGAAGAAAATGGTGAAAGTATTATTGGCAATGGTCAGCGTGATCGCAGTTGCTCAAGCTGAACCCGGCAGAAACGATGGACCTGGTCGTCCTGGCGCTGGCGCTCCGAACAACCCTGGAAATCCAGGCAATCCCGGAAATGGAAACCCCGGTCGTCCTGGCAATCCAGGCCCAGGCAACCCCGGTAATCCTGGACATGGCGGACCTCACAATCCAAATCCAAACCCAGGTCCTGGCCGTCCCGCTCCTCGTCGTGAGTTCGTGAGAACTTTCCACTTCTACGACAAGAAAACAGCTGTTGCTTACAACAAATGTGAACAAGAGCGTTCTCGCATGTTTGAGTGCCGTTCTTCTTCTTTCGAGTGCACACCTTGCACGATCGAGAAGCACACAGATCACTCGCAATTTGATTTGTATCGTTTTAACTAAATTTCTCTGAGGGAGAGCTTCGAGCCTCGTCGCTCTGCCTCTTGGAATTCTTGTGCAAGAGGCCCGGAGAACCCGGGCCTCATCTTTGGTGAAAACGAATGGCTTCTTTGAGGCCGTCTTCGAGACGCACTTGAGGTCGCCAGGAATACACTCTTAAAAGCTTGGATATATCCGCTTCCAAATGCATCAATTGACCAGGGCTGTAGGGAATAGCACCGAAGTGCAGTTCTGCTTGAGGATTGATCAAGGCGGCAATTTTCAGCACGATATTTTTTAAGACAGTGGCTTGTCCACCGCCTAAGTTGTAAAAGCCAGGCTCGCGCGGAGTGACGGCAATTTCTGCAATCAGGCGAGCGATGTCTTGAACGTAAATATAATCCCACACCTGTTCACAGCCCGAGAGATTCATGGGCTTACCTGCTAAAAGAGTCTTGATCAACAGTGACATCAGAGAGCCCGGGCGATCATTCGGACCGTAGGACGAAAACAGACGAAGCCAGGTGAAATGAATCTGCGCATCCTGACACATCTTTTGCGCCAGCAGACCCGCCGCCAATTTGCAAAGAGCGTAATGGCTGCGTGGAAGAGTCGGGGTGTTCTCGTCAATTTTTTTATTGTGAACGCCGTACTCGGACTCTGAACCCATGCCGATAAAGGATCGCACTTTGTACTTTTGCGAGAGGCGCAAGAGTTCAGCGAGAGCCTGCAAATTGTGGATCTGGCCTGGATTGGATTTTTCTTTTTGATCGACACCCAACCAAGCCAGGTGAATCACCACATCCGGCTGAAAGCGCGCGAATTCCGATTCAATGGCCGCAAGATCCGTCAGATCACCGTGAATCACAGGGCCGGAGAGATTTAGACTCCCTGAGGAAGAGGGGCGGATCAAGGCAGCAACTTCGATGCCGTGCTGCTGGAGTTCTTTGTAAACCCAACCGCCGATTCCGCCTGTGGATCCAGTTAAAAAGACTTTCATAGTTCCGTGTTCAAACTCAAGTAATGTTGAATCTGGCGTAAAGTCACAGCTCGCAAATTCTCTTTGGACTTCAGGAATTCAGCGTACCAGGACGCCGTGAAAGAGATTGTTTCATCTGTTGAGAAGCTCGGAGTCCACTTGAGATCTTCCATCGCCTTGCTCGGATCTAAGCGCAACAGTGTGGCCTCGTGGAATTTCGCTGAGGAGGGATCAATCTCGTAATGGCCTCGTCCTAAAACTTCAACGAATTTTTTTGTCACATAGAGGACATTGTGTTTGTTCAAAACACCCTGTGGCGCCAAGTTGTAAGGCGTCGAGTACTTCGCCGGTTGCTGATAGGCATGCATCGCCAAGCTCAGATAACCACGATTGACATCGAGAACGTGCTGCCAAGGACGAACCGCCATGGGGCTGCGCAAAACCACGGAGCGATTTTCATCGAGAGCTTGCACGATATCGGGAATGATGCGGTCTTTGGCAAAGTCGCCGCCACCGATCACATTGCCAGCGCGGGCTGAAGCAATCGCCACACCTCTTTTTTGAAAGTAAGAGCGGTAGTAAGCGGAGATCGCAATTTCCGCCATGGCCTTGCTCGCGGAGTAAGGATCATGACCACCCAAAGTTTCGGTCTCGCGATAGGGCCACAGCCACTCGCGATTTTCATAGCACTTGTCACTGGTGATGAAAATACCCGCGCGCACGAAGTCCGTATTGCGCAGGATCTCCAGAAGATGGATGGTGCCCATGGCATTGGACTGAAAGGTTTCAACGGGATCTTCATAGGACACATTGACGATGGGCTGAGCTGCCAGATGGAGGATGATCTCCGGCTTTTCTTTCTTCACCACATTTGTGAAATTCTCGACATCGAGAGTGTTGCCTTCGTAGGAGCTCATCTCTTCGGCCAGGCGTGTGAGATTGAAGTGATTGCCGCGATAGTCGACCGGTGGTTTGGAGTAGCCCACCACCTTGGCCCCCAACTCGAGCAGCACCCAGCTGAGCCACGAACCTTTAAAGCCCGTATGTCCTGTGACCAGGACTTTTTTGCCTTTATAAAAACTTCTTAAGTCCATGTGATCCATGGGGCCCGTCCTTTTTTGATGAGATCTTCGAGAAGAGTTTTGTCGCGAAGAGTATCCATGCACTGCCAGAAACCATGGTGTTTATAAGCGTAGAGTCCGTTCTCGTTGGCAATGGCTTCGAGAGGCTCCCGTTCCCACATCACATCGTCGCCGCGAATGTAGTCTAAAACTTTAGGAGACAGAACAAAGAATCCACCGTTGATATAAGTCTGAGCATTGTGTGGCTTTTCCTTGAAGGAGGTGATGCGATCGGCCCCTTCAAACTCCAGCACGCCATAGCGTTCAGCTGGTTGGACAGCGGTGAGGGTGGCCAGCTTGCCATGTTTTTTATGAGTGGCAATCAGCTCGGCAATGTTCACATCGCAGACGCCGTCTCCGTAAGTCATACAGAACATCTCTTCATCTTTGAGATGCTCTCGCAAACGTTTGATCCGACCGCCAGTGAGAGTTTGCTCACCGGTGTCGACCAAGGTCACCTTCCACGGCTCGGAGCGATTGTTGTGAAAAGTCTGCGTATGCGTCGTCAAGTCCACCGTGACATCGCTCATATAAGAATTGTAATTCAAGAAAAAGTCTTTGATGACAGAGCCCTTATAACCCAGGCAGATGATAAAATCATTGATGCCGAAGTGAGAGTATATCTTCATGATATGCCAAAGGATGGGGCGTCCCCCGATTTCAACCATGGGTTTGGGCTTGACCGTTGTTTCCTCGCTGAGTCGGGTCCCCAGGCCACCTGCCAATATAACTGCTTTCATTCTGATCCTTTATGATTCCTTATGGAGCTTGACCCTCTGGACAAGGCCGCTTTAGTATCTGTGAATAATTAACTAGAGGTCCCGGCGATGGCAAATAGAAAAATGATCAGCGTGATCACCCCGTGCTACAACGAAGAAGAAACCGTTCGCGAATGCTACGAGGAGATCAAAAAACTTTTTGCCACTCAGCTTCCGCAATACGACTATGAACACATCTTTTGTGACAACGCATCAGAAGATGGAACTGTGAGCGTCCTCGAGGAGTTGGCCCGTGGGGATAAGCGGGTCAAAGTGATCGTGAACGCCAATAATTTTGGTTTTCTACGCTCTATGTTCAATGGCGTCATGAGTGCTTCGGGGGATGCGGTGATCCCGATGATGCCTGCGGATTTGCAGGATCCTCCAGAGCTGATTCCGGTGTTTGCCGACTACTGGGAAAAGGGCTATAAAGTCGTTTACGGTCAGCGCGACAAACGCGAAGAGTCTTTTGTGAAGCAGACCGCCCGGAAGTTGTACTATAAATTTGTCACGCGCTTTGCCAAAACCAAGATCCCTTTGGATGCGGGCGAGTTTCAGTTGATTGACCGCAAAGTGGTCGAAGCTCTGCGTCTCTTTGATGATTACGAGCCTTACCTGCGTGGTATGATTGCCTCCTGTGGGTTTAAGTCCATTGGGGTAAAGTATTTCATGAAAAAACGTGAAAAAGGCGAGGCCAAGGGCAAATTGCTTTTGCTCTTGGACTTGGGTTTGAACGGCATTGTTTCCACGACGGCCATTCCGATTCGCATGGGGCTTATCTTTGGCTTTGTGATGTCCTTCCTGAGTATCTTGTACGCTGTCTTTCAGTTGGTACTTTATTTTTTCACCAGCCACTCGCAATTGCATAAAGGGATGGCCAGTGTTTTGATTGGTCTGTTTTTACTCAGTGGCATTCAGCTGTTTTTTATCTCTCTGGTTGGAGAGTATGTCGCTTCCATTCATGCCCAGGTTCGCAAAGGACCTTTGGTGGTTGAAGAGAAGCGCATTAATTTCGAAGCTTAAAAATTTTCAAATGGGGTGAAGGCTGCTCGGGAGCCAAAATATAATTTCCGTAAGCCTCTCCCTCCACTTTAAAAAAGTTCTCATTGCTGACATCGAGAATCACATAGCTGTTACCGAACTCCTCGGCTTTCTCAAACAGGAGCTCCGGAGACGCGGTGAAAAGACCTGCTTCGACCTGATCGCGCAAATGAATAAAATTCTGCAAATTCTGATGGGGAGTCTTGTGGAAAATATAATAAATCGGTCCGAGAAGGCGCGCGCTTTCAGGGAGAGTGGCGGCCACTTGGGCATACTCCGCAAACATCTCCTCCCGCTTGTAGAAAGTCTTGAGACTGGTCGTCCAGGAACCGACAAGAAACACACCAACCGCCGTCCAGGCCAGAGTTCTGCGCTCTTTTTTGAGCAGCTCTTCAAAGGAGCTCAGACCTAACACTAAGAAAAAAGGAAAGCCATAGAGCAGATAATTTGTGTTTTTGCCGTGAGAGAGCTCGGCCAGACAAAAAGTCAAAATACCTGTATAAACCACCAGGCCTTTGTGCTGTCGCCATAGCATTTTTCGCGCCGGAATCAGTAAGAGCAGCAAATAAAAAGTGTAAACCATCTCGGCAGGGCTGTGTAAAAAGCGTCCTTGTTCTTCGAGCAGACGAATCAGCAAAGACCAACCGTAATCCGCTGTGCTGACGTCACGCCACTGCCGCAACTGTTGCCAGGACGCTTGCAGCTCAGCTCCAGAGTGAGCATCAAAAAGAAAATAAAAAAACAATCCCCACGAGCCGATGACTCCGTAGAGAAAGCTGTCCTTAAAGCGACGGCGCCACGCCAGCCACAAAACTCCCGTCCCCACGTAGATCAGGCCATTCAGATGAACGGCGACAGTCCATCCGGCAAGAAAGGCTGACAACAGCAGAAAAACTCGTTTGTGTTGCTCAGAATAAGACTCCAGCAAAAGATAAGAAAGCAAACCCCAACACAACAGCTGCATTTCGGGACGAAAGGTAAAACTGAGATTGACGATATGAAAGAAGGATAAAAACAGCGCCGCTAACAACCAAGCATTTTTTTTCTCTAAGGAATGACGAAGATAAAGACGGTGCACCAGCCACAGAGAGGGCAGCAGATAAACCAAACTCAAGGCCTTCAAAACATAAGGACGAAAGCCAAACCAGTGAATCAGCCAAGCCCCTTCCACCGCGAGAATTTTATGATAGACATAGAGTTTGTTTTCCGCGCCGAGAAAACCGCGCATGGCTTCCGACTTCACATAACCATAGATATTGTAAAAATAAGAATACTCCGCCAGCCAGGCATCATCGACGTGAATGACTCTCTTCCACAAACTCCATACAAAGAGGAGCAGGGCGAACAAAAACAGAAAGAACGATAAATGAGAGATTTTCTTGTCCAGACCTTTGTACACGAGTCTTCCTTTTTCACGCAACCTTAGCACCACTTTGTAATCCTGGCTGCAAATTTTGAGTTTTGATATGCCTCGCCAGAGGACTTGTCTCAATTCTAGACTCGTGGAAGTTCTGGCCTCAGCCGATAGTAATAAAGAGGAGGAGCAGGATGAGCTCTCAGCACCGAAGCAGGGAACGCTTATGGCAGATACTCAGTCTGTTGGGACTGATATTGTGCGGGCTTTTGCTTGTGTCGGATGATTGGTTCAATCACTTCTTCAGTGCGACGGACTCCGCAAGTTCGCATTCGAACCGCTCCTCTTACCTGTGGACTCGTCAGTCTCCTTCTGGCGTTGTCAGTGCGGCGATGGAAGCGCAACCCTTAGTCGGACCTCTTGTTTACACGGATCAACTT